>DASYPD010000491.1:0-3938 GCA_036007005.1 Gemmatimonadales bacterium | reverse complement strand
CTGCTTCCCACTCTTTCCCCGGAACGTCATGGGGGTCGCCTTGCCTCCCGCTGGCAGCGGCGCGCTCCAGAGCTCTGCACCGGTCTCTATGTCGTAGGCGTGGAGCTTCCGGTCCAACGTCGCGGCAATGAAGACCAGTCCTCCCGCCGTCGCGATCGGTCCGCCGAGGTTCGGGCTGCCCCACGCCGCGGGTGTGTCGGGAGCGATGCTGCCGAGCGGCACTTCCCACTTGCGCGCGCCGCTTTGCAGGTCGATGGCGACGAGGGTGCCGAACGGGGGCGGCGTGCACGGCGCGCCCGAGGGGCCGAATAGAATCTCCCGCCGCATGACGAACGGCGTGCCTCGCATGTAGGTGTACTGCGAGCCCTTCAACCGATAGCCCGGCTCCTCGCGGTGCCGCATATAGTCGTCGTGAGGGATCAGCTGTACCGCCGCGGCGATCCGATTGACCGGGACCACCGCAATTTGTCGCTCGGGATCCACGGCGACCCCGCCCCAGTGCGCGCCGCCGATGTTCGATGGCACCACCAGGGTCCCCTCGAGGCTTGGCGGTGTGAAGATCCCCTCGTTGCGGAGCGCGGCGATTCGCTCCCGGCAGGCCGTCTGATCCGCAGGTAACGGTCCCCAGGCGTCCTCGGCGGTGAAGCGCTGCGGGCTGAGCGGCGCGATGCCCGCGGTGAACGGCTGCGTCGGCCACGTCACTTCCCCGGCAATGTCGCTCTTCGGCACCGCGCGTTCCTCCACCGGAAACACCGGAGCTCCCGTCACCCGGTCCAGGACGAACAGCATTCCCGTTTTGGTGGCCTGCAGCACCACCGCTACCCGGCGCCCGTTTCGTATGATGGTCGTGAGGGCGGGCGGCGACGCGTTGTCGTAGTCCCAGAGATCGTGGTGCACCGTTTGGAAATGCCACACGACCTTGCCCGTCGCGGCGCGCAGCGCGACGATCGAATTGGCGTAGTGGTTTTCGCCTTTGCGCTCACCGCCGAAATAATCGGGACTCGCGCTGCCGGTCGGCACGAACACCAGTCCGCGCGCCGAATCCACGGCAAGGACCGACCAGGCGTTGCCGGCGCCGGTACGGTGCGCCGCGGGGCCGATCCAGCTCTGCCATGCCCCATCGCTGGAGTCTTGCGGCACCGGGTCCCAGCTCCAGCGCAGCGCGCCGCTGCGCGCATCGAAGGCCCGCACTTCTCCGCTCGCGGCCTCGGTGCGGTTGTTGTCGGCCACGCTGGATCCCACCACGATGAGTCCCCCCACGATGGCCGGCGGCGAGGTCACCTCGTATTCCTCGGTTTCATAGGGCGCGTTGCGCAGCCCGTGCCGCAGGTCCACCCTACCGCCCTCCCCGAAGCCGCTGCAGCGTTTGCCGTCGTGGGCGTCCAGCGCGAAGAGCCGAGCATCCAGCGTCGCCACGATAACCCGCAGCGCACAGAGAGCGCCCCTGACCGCCCGCGGGTCACCCCAGAGGGAGAGGCCGCGAGTGGTGAAATCGCCGAAGCCGATTGGCTGCACCGCGAGATCCGTCACCCACCGCTCCTGTCCGGTTTCCGCGTCGAGCGCGATCACCCGGCCGAGCGGCGTGCTGAGATACATGACCCCATCCAGGACGAGCGGCGTCGCCTCGAACGAAACCGACCGGCCCAGCCGGACCGCAGCTTCCCGAGTACTGTATTCCCACGCCACTTGGAGCCGCTTGACGTTGCCGCGATCGATGCCGGTGAGTGGCGAAAACCGCTCCCCTCCTCGATCGCGCCCGTACGCGGGCCAGTCGAGTGATTGGGCCAGCAGGCTCGTCGCCAGACCGGCGGAGACCAGAAAACAGCCAAGCACAGGTCGTATTGTCATCTAATCGCTTTTGGCTGATAGCTGATAACTCATAGTAACAGCCCATAGCCTCCCCGGCGCCGACGCGTTAAAATTCACCTAACGTATTTCTCGGCCTCCGGAGTCCCGCGTGCCATCCGCAACCCGGCTTTGTCCTTCCTGCAACACGCCGCTCCCCGAGCTGGCGGACACCTGTTACGTCTGCGGCTCCGCGACCCCGCCGGCCATCGACAAGCTGACCGGCGAATTCATCCTGCCGGAGCTGGCTCCCACGCCTGCGGCTTCCGACGAGATGATCCGGAAGCTCAAGGATTCCTTCGGAAAGCATTACGAGCTGGGGCACCTGATCGGGCGCGGCGGCTTCGCCGAAGTGTTCCAGGTGCGCGATCTCTGGCTCAAGCGCGACCTCGCGCTCAAGGCGATTCGTCCCGACCTGGTGGTGTCGGAAACCTTGTTGGCGCGCTTCCGCCGTGAGGCCGAAGCGGTCGCCGCGCTGCGGCATCCCAACATCGTACCGATCTATGATATCGGCGAAGCCGAAGGCATCATGTACATCCTGATGCCGCTCATCAAGGGAGAAAGCCTCAAACAGCTCCTGCTGCGTGACGGCCGCCGCCCCATCAGCGAGGCGCGGCGCATCCTGCTCGAAGCGGCCAGCGCGCTCGCCTCTGCCCACGAGGCCGGGGTGGTCCCTCGCGACATCAAGCCCGAGAACATCATGCTGGAGGGCAAGGCGCGCCGCGTGCTGGTCATGGACTTCGGCATTGCCAAGGTGATGGACGCCGCCGGCGACGGCACCCTCACTACCAGCGGTACCATCGTCGGCACGCCCCACTACATGAGTCCGGAGCAGGCCAGCGGCGATCCGCATCTCGATCACCGCACCGACCAGTACTCGCTTGCCGTGGTGGGGTACCACATGCTCACCGGCTCGGTGCCGTTCGAGGGGGAGAACACCCGGGCGATTCTCTTCAAGCAGATGATGGAATCGCCCCGTTCGATGCGCGAGCTGGTGCCGGAGGTCCCCGAGGCCCTGATGGGAGCCGTCTCGTGCGGGATGGCCAAGGAGCCCGCCGGGCGCTTCTCCGACATGGAGGCCTTTGCCGCCGCGATCGAGGCGGCCACCGAGACCCGCGCCATCCCGGCCGCGGCTCCGGCCGCGGTCGGGAAACGCAACCACGTGCCGGCGATGCTGGCGGGAGCTGGTCTGCTCGCGGCGGCGGCGATCGTCATCGCCCTGGTCAGGCGGCCTCCTGCGGCCGAGACCGCGGCCGGAATAGCGCCAGGAGTCAACGGAACGTCGGCCGTTCAACCGGCCGATTCCACCGCGGCGCCGGCCGGCGGCGCGGGACTCACGGCGGCGCCACCCGCGCCCGCTCCACCGCCTAACCCGCCCGCGACCGAGCGGCGCGCCATCCCCGAGCCGAAAAAGAGCGTGCCGGCGGGCGGGCCCTCGGGCAACGCGCAGCGCACCGCGTCGCCCGCTCCAGCGGCAGCCTCGCTGCAGCCGAAAAGCTCGCTCAGCTGCGTCACGGCCGCCGAGGCCGAGGATCGCGATCTCGCCTTCCGCCTTTGCAGCGACGAGGCCCAGAAGGGCAACGTGGTGTCGCAACGGCGCTTGGCCGCTCTCTATGACCGGAGCCCGGTTCCCGGCCACGACGCGGAGGCGGTGACCTGGTATCGCAAGGCCGCCGAGGCCGGCGACCTCCCCTCCCTCTTGCGCCTCGGCCAGCTGCTCCACCTCGGCAAAGGCACTCCCCAGAACGAGCTCGATGCCACCGCCAAGATCCGCCAGGCCGCCGAAGCCGAGTATCAACCGGCGTGGACCGTGCTCGCGGAACGTTACGAGCAGGGCCTCGGCCTCAAGAAGAGCGACAAGGACGCCGCCTTCTGGTACCGCAAGGCCGCGGAAAAGGGGGATGCCGCGGCGCAGGCAAAGGTCGGCGATTTCTATATGCGCGGCAAAGGCCTCGACAAGGATGAAAGCGAAGCGGTGAGCTGGTTCCGCAAGAGCGCGGCATCGGGAAATCGGGATGCCCAGTACGGGCTCGGCATGGCCTATCTCAAGGGCAAGGGCATTCAGAAATCCGATTCACTCGCCACGGAATGGC
>DASYPD010000490.1:0-9849 GCA_036007005.1 Gemmatimonadales bacterium | reverse complement strand
GTACCACGACCTGATGCAGCGCGCGCAAGGCTCCCTCTCTCGCGGCCTGGGAGTGCGAAGGTATCGCTTCCCGCAGCGGCCGTTGGGCTAGCTCAGAGTCCCAGCTTGTCCCGAATCTCCTGGCTCACCTCGGGAAACTTCGGCAGCGCGACATTATCGATGTAGCCCAAATCCCGCATTCCCTCGTACGTGGTATAAAAACCGACCGCCGTCAGATCGCGAACCAGGTCGAAGAAACGTGCGGCAGCCTGGAATTCCGGCTTCGCCTTCGGCAGATAGCAAATCTCGTCGCAGATCTGCAGGTGTTGCGCGGCCGTCGCCTGGCGGAAGGATTTCCCGAACCGCTTCATGCTTTCCAGGTTGAGCCAGGCGAGCCCTCCGCGGACCCGGATCAGGTCGCGCTGCTGTCCATCGCCCGGCGCACTCACGTACTCGTTGATCCAGGCCGGAACGCCCACCGCCGTAGCAGCGGGACTCTTGGCGTCGGCTGGAATGATGGTATCACACAGCACACTCAGCGTCAGCAGCTCCGTGGCGCTCAGCTTGCGCGGCCAGTCCTTCTTCGGATGCAACAAGTCGGGATCCCAGGACGTGCCGCTCGCGCGCGCGGGCGGGGTCTGGGTCTGGCTGGTCATCGGCGTTCCCTGGGCGGGCGGTCCCTGGGCAGGAGTCTGCCCGAGGATCGGCAACGCAGCGACCGCCGCGGCCATCGCCTTCAGCGCGTCCCTCCGCTCCATGCCGGGACCGTTACCTGCATCCACAGATTTCCCAGATTTCGCAGCTTCAATGTTCTTCTGTTTAGCACCCCCAGAATCTGTGTCATCTGGGTAATCTGTGGACCCCCCGGTCCTGGCTGCACGAGCTTTGCTCATAAGTTCCCCCGCTTGAGCTCCTCCACGATCCGGTCGGAAGTGCGCCACGCGAGTGCCAGAATCGAGAGCGTGGGGTTCTTGTCGGCATTGGACACAAACGGCGCCCCATCGCTCACAAAGAGGTTCTTGACCGACCAGGACTGACACCACTGGTTCAACACCGAAGACTGGGGATCGGTACCCATCCGGCAGGTGCCCACCTCGTGAATGATCTGTCCCCCGCGCGCGATGGCCCGCGCGCCGTCGCTCTGCACGGTGCCGCTCACCTTGCCCCCCATCGCCTCAATGATCTGGGCGAACGTCTTGACCATGTGGGCGGCCTGGCCGGTCTCGTGCGGGGACCATTTCCAGTGAAACTTCAGCACGGGGATGCCCCACTGGTCCACCACCTCGGGGTCGAGCTCGCAGTAGCAATCGTCGTTCGGGATCATCTCGCCCCGGCCGTCGAAGTACACGAAGGAGCCGTAGTAGCGGCGCGCCTCCTCTTTGAAGCGCTTGCCATAGGCCCCTTCGGTGTACTGCTCCAGCCCGCCGAAGATGCCCGGACCCGGCATCCCCTTCCCG
Source organism: Gemmatimonadales bacterium (assembly GCA_036007005.1). GTDB lineage: Bacteria > Gemmatimonadota > Gemmatimonadetes > Gemmatimonadales > GWC2-71-9 > JABFSM01. Next base: position 8,413 of record DASYPD010000490.1, on the reverse strand, counting down.
CCACCGAATTCCACGTGATAGCCTCGCGCGAAGCCCAGCTTCCCCGCCAATTGCTCCTGGTACAGCCACCACGGCATGTACATGTGAATTCCGCCGGCGCCTTCGTAGTGGTAGGGCGGGAGGCTCTCCAGCGCCGGAATCTGCCCGGAGATCCCCGCGCCGACCGTGTCCATCAGGTATTTGCCGACTAACCCGCTCTCGTTCGCGACTCCGTTGGGGAAGAGCGCACTCTTCGAATTGAGCAGAATCCGCGCCGTTTCACACGCGCTCGCGGCGAGCACGACGACCCGCGCGCTCACCTGCCGGTCCTCGCGGGTGCGCTTGTCGAGGTAGCTCACGCCGGACGCGCGGCCGCTCTTGTCCAGAGTGACCTCGCGCACCATCGCGTGAGAAATGATCTCGCAGTTGCCCGTCGCGAGCGCGGGAGGCAGCAACACCGTGGTGGACTGGAAATTCGCCTTGATCGAGCACCCCCGGCCGCACTCGGTGGCCCAGAAACAGGCCTGCCGGGAGCGCATCGACTGCGCCAGCACGCGCCGCGCGAGCGGATTGTCGGGATGGATCTTGCGGGGCAGCACGCTGGCGTCCTGCCGGATGCTCAGGACCGCGCGGTGCGCCGAAATGACGGGAATACCGAGCGGCCCGCAGGCCTTCTTGGTCAGCAATTCGGAAGGTCGCGCGGCGGGCGGCGGCTGCAGGACACCGGGTGAAGAATCGGGCGTGTTCTCCAGCCCGTTGTTGTCGCCGTAGATGCCCACCAGCATCTCGGTCCTGTCGTAGTAAGGCGCCAGATCCTCGTAGTTGATCGGCCAGTCGGCGCCCAGCCCGTCGCGCGTCTTGGGCTTGAAGTCGTAGGGCCCCATCCGCAGCGAGATACGACCCCAATGGTTCGTCCGCCCACCCAGCATCCGCGCCCGCCACCAGCGAAACTCGCTGCCCGGCGCGGTGGTGTACGGCTCGCCGGGCACCTCCCACCCGCCGTCCACCGTCGCATCGTAAAAGCCGAAGGGTTTCTCCCGGGGTCCCGCCCCGCGCAGCGGCGCGTCTTTGGGAAGCTGGAACATCGGGGTTTCGGTCACCGGGTCGTAATGCCGCCCCGCCTCGAGCAGCAGCACCTTGAGGCCGGCCACCGCCAACTGATAGGCCGCCATGCCGCCGCCGGCGCCTGAGCCGACCACGATCACGTCGTATTGCATCGGCCCAATCTAGCCCTTTCCCGCGCGGCGGGAACTGCGCCGGCACACCCCGGAGCGCCGCCGCAACCTTTTAGGGCCATAGAGCGTCTACCCCATAGACAGCCTATGTTTATGCGATGATTCCCTCATCCAGGCGGGACCTGCTCCCGGGCACGCTCGATATGCTCATCCTCAAGACCCTCACCGCCCAGGCGATGCACGGTTACGGTATCGCGCAGCACCTCCAGCGGCTCTCCCAGGATGTCATCCAGGTGGAGGAAGGCTCGCTCTATCCCGCGCTCCAGCGCCTGCGGCAGAAGGGCTGGGTCAAGGCCGAGTGGCGCCAGACCCCCCACAACCAGCGGGCGCGCTATTACACCATTACCACCAGGGGGCGCAAACACCTGGGACAGGAAGAGCTGGGATTCGCCGAGTTGCTGGCCGCCATTGGCCGTGTCATGAAACCCGCCTGAGGAGGCCCTCCATGCGCGAATGGCTGGCCCGGCTGCGGGATTGGCTGCGCCGCGACGAGCTCGCCCGCGAGCTGAACGAAGAGCTGCGTTTTCACCGGGAGCGGATTGAGAGGGAATCGGGAATAGGGACTGAGGAGTCGGGGGAGAACCGCGAAGCCCGGCGTGATGCCGCACGGCGGCGGTTGGGCAACGTGACCCAAATTCACGAGGCGGCACGCGATCGCTGGTCCTGGCCCTGGCTCGACCATTTCCTCAACGACCTGCGCTATGCACTGCGCGGGCTGCGCCGCTCACCCGGCTTCACCGCCACCGTCGTCCTCACGCTCGGGCTCGGCATCGGCGCCAACGCCGCGATGTTCGGGGTGATCGACCGGCTGATGTTCCGGCCCTATCCCTCCCTGCGCGACCCCGGCCGAGTTCGCCGAGTCTACCTCCAGTGGAATGAGCGCGAGCGGACCCGAATCGGCTACGGCATGGAGTACACGCGCTACCTGGATCTCAGGAAATGGTCCAGCTCGTTCGACCTCTATGCCGGTGTGGCCGGCAATACCTTGGCGGTGGGGATCGGGGATGCGGCACGGGAACGCTCGGTGCTCTCGGTGAGCGCGTCGTTCTTCGATTTCTTCAACATCCGCCCGGTGCTCGGCCGCTTTTTCCAGCCGGCCGAAGATGTTACCCCCAAGGGCGCTCCCGTCGCCGTCCTGAGCTTCGCCTTCTGGCAGACGGAGTTCGGCGGGCGCAACGTACTGGGAGAGACGCTTCAAGTCCGCAACATCCCCTGCACCATCATCGGCGTGGCCCCCAAGGGCTTCATCGGAATCCCGGACGGCACGGCACCGGCCTTGTACATCCCCATAACCACGTATGCCGGCTACGAGCCGAGACAGGAAGACGCCACCACTTATTTCACGACCTATCACTGGGGCTGGATGAGCGCGATCGTGCGGCGGAAGCCGGGTGTCAGCGATGCAGCGGCATCGGCCGATCTGAGCCAGGCGCACCAGAGGAGCTGGAATGCGGAGCGCGCTCAGAGTCCGGAGATTACCCCGGCCGAGCTGGCAAAGCCGGCGGCGATTGCGGGGGCGATCAAGCCCGCTGCCGGTCCCGACCCCGGGCTCGAATCGAAGACGCTGCTCTGGGTGACCGGCGTCGCGGTGATCGTCCTGCTGATCGCCTGCGCCAACGTCACCAACCTGATGTTTGCCAGGGTGCTCAAGCGGCAACGCGAGTTCGCGGTTCGGCTGGCCCTCGGCGTGAGCCGGGGCCGACTGGTGGCGCAATCGCTGACCGAGAGCCTCTTGCTGGCAGGCCTCGGCTGCGTTGCGGGGGTGGCGATTGCGCAATGGGGAGGCGCCGCGCTCCGGCGACTCTTCATTCGCGATGGCACCTCACTCGACGTGGTCAGCGACTCGCGCAGCCTTCTGGTCGCGGCCGTGTTTGCGCTGGCCGCTGGAATGCTCACGGCAGTGGGGCCGGCACTGCTCGCCGTGCGGGGTGACCTGGCCGGCAGCCTCAAGCTGGGTGCGCGGGAAGGCACCTACCATCGCTCCCCTCTCCGCACCGCGCTGCTGGTGCTTCAGGGGGCCCTGTCCGTGATTCTGCTGGTGGGGGCGGGTCTCTTCGTCCGGAGCCTGGGCCACGTTCGCGGCATGCGGCTGGGCTACGACGCCGAGCCCGTGCTCATGGTGAGCCGGAATCTGCGTGGCACTCCGATGGACAGTGGCGCACAGGTGAGACTCGGCCGGGGGCTCGTGGAAGCGGCGCAATCGATTCCGGGGGTCGAGAACGCCACCTGGGTAAGCAGCATTCCCTTCTGGTCCACCTCGAGCACCAGCCTCTTCGTTACTGGAATCGACTCGGTGCGCCGGCTCGGGCGGTTCACCTATCAAACGTCGACGCCCGACTATTTCAAAGTGATGGGTACCCGCATCCTGCGTGGACGTCCCTTCACTGCGGAGGACCGCGCCGGTGCCCCGCGCGTGGTGGTGGTGAGCGAGGCGATGGGGAAAGTGCTGTGGCCCGGGAAGGAGGCGCTGGGGCAATGCATTCGTCTGGGGGCGGACACGATGCCGTGCACGACCGTGATCGGCATCGCCGAGGACGCCATTCAGCGCGATCTGCTCACCGACCAGCGCTTCCGCTACTACCTCCCCATCGAGCAATACCGGCCGGACGCCGGGTCCTTCCTGCTGCTGCGCCTGAGGGGAAACGCGGCAAGCCAGGTCGAAGCGGTCCGTCGAGCGCTCCAGCGAGTGATGCCCGGGCAAACTTACGTCACGGTAACGCCGTTGCTGGAGATCGTGGCCGAGCAGCGGCGCTCGTGGCAGGTGGGAGCCACCATGTTCGTGGCCTTCGGAGTCCTGGCCTTGCTGGTCGCCGCGGTCGGGCTTTACGGGGTGATCTCCTACAACGTGGCGCAGCGGATGCACGAGCTGGGGGTGCGCATCGCGCTGGGCGCGCAGGGACGAGACGTGGTGCGGCTGGTGGTCGGCCAGGGGGTGCGGTTCGCGCTGGCGGGGGTTGTGCTGGGGTTGGCCCTCGCGCTGCTGGCGGCGAAATGGATTCAGCCGCTGCTCTTTCAGCAATCGGCCAGAGACCCCGCGACCTACGGCGTAGTGGCGGCGATCCTGCTCGCGGTGGCGCTGATCGCGAGCGCGGTGCCGGCACGCCGCGCGGCGCGGGCCGACCCCAATTCGGCGCTGCGGGCGGACTAGCCCATGCGAGAATGGCTGGCCCGGCTCAAAGATTGGTTGCGCCGCGACGAGCTCGCCCGCGAGCTGAACGAAGAGCTGCGTTTTCACCGGGAGCGGCTGGAGCGCGAGGCCCAGGCAGGCGGCACCGCCGCGGAGGAGGCGAGCTACCTCGCGCGCCGTAAACTGGGCAACCTCACTCGCATCCAGGAAGAATCGCGCGACCGTTGGTCCTGGCCCTGGCTCGACCACTTTCTCCAGGACCTGCGTTACGCGCTGCGCGGGCTGCGCCGCTCACCCGGCTTCACCGCCACCGTCGTCCTCACGCTCGGGCTCGGCATCGGCGCCAACGCCGCGATGTTCGGGGTGATCGACCGGCTGATGTTCCGGCCGTTTCCCTATCTGCGGGATCCGGCCCGGGTGCACCGGGTGTATCTCGTCCGAGCCGATCGCGATCGGACAGTCACGACCTATTGGACCGAATACACGCGCTACCTCGACCTGAAGCAATACACCACGTCGTTCTCGGAGTATTCCGCCATCGCGCCGCTGACGCTCGCGGTGGGCGCCGGCGACGCAGCCCGGGAGCGTCCGGTCGCCGCGGTGAGCGCGGCATTCTTCGAATTCTTCGACATGCGGCCCGTCCTGGGCAGATTCTTCGCGGCGGAGGAGGACGCCACTCCGCGAGGTGCGAGCGTGGTGGTGCTGAGCTACGGATTGTGGCAGGCAGAATTCGGAGGGCGCAACGTCCTGGGACAGACGCTCCAGGTCCGCAATATCTCCTGTGTGATCATCGGCGTGGCGCCTGAAGGATTCGTCGGCATTGCCGAGGCTGAACCGCCCGCCGTGTTCATCCCGATCACCACCTATGCCGGCAACGACGCCGGCAACCTGGAGGGCGGCTACTACACCAACTACAAGAATGGGTGGGTTCACGTCATGGTGCGGCGCAAGCCGGGCGTCAGCGAAGCGCAAGCATCCCGAGACCTGAGTAACGCGCACGTCCGGAGCTGGAACGCCGAGCGGGCCATCGACCCGACGACGCCCCCGGCCGAGCTGGCCACGCCCCGCGCGATCGCCGGGCCGCTCAAGCCGGCGGCGGGGCCGAACGCGGGGCTGGAGGCCAAGACGCTCCTCTGGGTGAGCGGCGTGGCGGCCATCGTGCTGCTGATCGCATGCGCCAACGTGGCCAATCTGATGTTCGCGCGGATGCTGAAACGCCGGCGCGAGATCGCCGTGCGCCTGGCGCTGGGGGTCAGCCGAAGCCGGCTTGCAGCGCAAGCGCTGACCGAGAGTCTCCTGCTTGCGGTGCTGGGTTGTCTCACCGGGGTCGCCATTGCCCAGTGGGGCGGGGCGGCGCTCCGTCACCTGTTCGTGCGCGATGGATCGCTCGAGGTCCTGACCGACTGGCGCACGCTCGGCGTGGCGGCGGGAGTGGCGCTGGCGGCCGGGGTGTTCGCCGGGTTAGGGCCTGCGTTGCTCGCTACCAAGCCCGACCTGGCGTCCAGCTTGAAGGCCGGCGCCCGCGAGGGTACCCAACAGCGCTCGCGGACCCGCGGATTCCTGCTGGTGTTGCAAGGCGCGCTCTCGGTGATTCTCCTGATCGGGGCGGGCCTGTTTGTCCGAAGCCTGGGCCACGTCCGCAGTTTGCGCCTGGGCTACGATCCGGAGCCGGTGCTCCTGGTCGCCCGGAACCTGCGCGGGATGGAGCTGGGGGACAGCGAACGCGCCCTTCTCGGCCGCCGATTGCTCGAAACCGTCAGAACATTCCCCGGCGTGGCCCATGCCACCCTCGCGAGCAGTGTGCCCTTCTGGAGCACCTCGACGACGCGACTGTTCGTGGGGGGGATCGACACGGTGCGCAAGCTGGGGCAATTCACTCTCCAGACGGGCACCCCGGACTACTTCAGCACCATGGATACCCGGATTCTACGGGGCCGGCCATTCAACGCAACAGACCGTGCCGGTGCGCCGCGAGTCGTCGTGGTGAGCCAGGCGATGGCGGAAGTGCTGTGGCCGGGTCAGGAAGCGCTGGGACAGTGTATCCGGATCCGGGCCGACACGATGCCCTGTACGACGGTCATCGGCATCGCCGAGAACGCGATGCAGGGAAGCTTGCTCGGCGACGAAAAGCCTTACCGCTATTACCTGCCGCTGGAGCAATTCGATCCCGGCCGCGCGAACTATCTGCTGCTCCGGATGCGCGGAGATCCGACGCATCAGATGGAGGCCATTCGGAAGGCACTCCAGGCGGTGATGCCCGGGCCGAGCTACCTCACCGTGCGCCCGCTGGGGGGCCTGGTCGACAACCAGCGCCGCTCCTGGAAGGTCGGCGCGACGATGTTCGTGGCGTTCGGAGTGCTGGCCTTGCTGGTCGCCGCGGTCGGGCTTTACGGGGTGATCTCCTACAACGTGGCGCAGCGGATGCACGAGCTGGGGGTGCGCATCGCGCTGGGGGCGCAGGGGCGAGACGTGGTGCGGCTGGTGGTCGGACAGGGAGTGAGATTCGCGCTTGCCGGTGTTGCGATCGGCCTCGGGCTCGCGCTGCTGGCCGCGAGGTGGATCCAGCCGCTGCTCTTTCAGCAATCGGCCAGGGACCCCGCGACCTACGGCGTAGTGGCGGCGATCCTGCTCGCGGTGGCGCTCCTGGCCAGCGCGGTGCCCGCGGTCCGGGCGACCCGGGCCGATCCCAACTCGGCCCTGCGCAGCGATTAACCCGGAGGAGTCCCCATGCGCGAATGGCTGGCTCGGCTCCGGGATTGGCTGCGGCGCGACCGGCTCGACCGGGAGCTGCACGACGAGCTGCGTTTTCATCGCGCGCGCCTCGAGCAGGAAGTCGGCGCCGACGTGGCGCGCCGCCGGCTGGGCAATGTCACCCAGATACAAGAAGCGGCGCGGGAGCGCTGGTCGTGGCCCTGGCTCGATAACCTGTTCCAGGATGTGCGCTATGCCCTGCGGGGGCTCCGGCGCTCGCCCGGATTTGCCCTCACCGTTGTCCTGACCCTGGGGCTCGGCATCGGGGCCAACGCGGCCATGTTCGGAGTGATCGACCGGCTGATGTTCCGGCCCTTCGCCTTTCTGCGCGATCCGGGTCAGGTACACCGGGTGTATCTCCAGACGACCTCACGCGGCCGAGTCTTCACCAACTTCACCATCCCGTACACCCGCTATCTCGATCTGAAGCGAGCCACCAGCTCGTTCTCGCAGTACGCGGGATTCGCGGATCGGACGCTGGCGGTGGGCTCGGGTGACGCGGGACGCGAGCAGCAGGTCGCCGCCGTCAGCGCGTCCTTCTTCGACTTCTTCGCGGCCCGCCCGGTGCTGGGCCGATTCTTCGGCGCCGCGGAGGACTCGACTCCCCGCGGGGCGACGGTCGCCGTACTGGCCTACGCGTTCTGGCAGGCGGAGTTCGGCGGGGAGAACGTCCTCGGGCGCACGCTCCCGGTCGGCACGCTCACGTACACGATCATCGGCGTCGCGCCGAAGGGTTTCGTCGGGGTAGCGGAGAATCTGGCCCCCGCGCTCTTCATCCCGATCACGACGGTGGCCGCGAACGAAGGCCGCTGGGACGTTAATACCTATTTCACCCGGTACAACTGGGATTTCACCAGCGTGATGGTGCGCCGCAAACCCGGAGTATCCGTCGCAGCGGCAAACGCCGATCTGAGTAATGCTTTCGCGAGGAGCCGAGACGCCCAGCGCCTGATCACTCCCACGGTGGTATCTGCCGCGCTGGCCCGCCCCAGGGGAATCGCCGGCCCGCTCAAGACCGCGGCCGGCCCGGACGCCGGACTCGAGGCCAAGACGCTCCTCTGGGTCACCGGCGTGGCGGTGATCGTGCTGCTGATCGCCTGCGCCAATGTGACGAACCTGATGCTGGCGCGAATCCTTCGCCGTCGCCGCGAGCTGGCTATGCGGTTGGCGCTCGGGGTCAGCCGGGGACGATTGGTGATGCAGTTGCTCACGGAGGGCCTGCTGCTGGCGCTGCTAGGTTGCGGGGTGGGCTTAGGTCTCGCGCAGTGGGGCGGAGCGGCGCTGCGCCTCCTGGTAATTCCCGATGGGGGCGCCGGTGGCT
>DASYPD010000489.1:0-3828 GCA_036007005.1 Gemmatimonadales bacterium | reverse complement strand
TGCCAAAGAGCTGGGCGCCCCCGTAGACGGTGTGGACCGGTTGGCGGCCTGGCTGCTCTCCCGGATGTGCGGCGCCGAACGCCGAGTTCGCGTCGCCGAGCGCCGCGGCGGCCTCCGCCAGCCAGCCCGCATCCAGGCTCGTCTTCATCCGTTATAGATCTTTCCACCTTGAGCGCGATAGAGCTCGAGCACCGCGCGGGCTTCCTCGCGCAACAGATGGCGCACGATGCTGAGCCCGCGGTCTTCGAGATACCGGTAGGACTCCGGGAAGACCGGTCCTTCCTCGAAGTGGAGCCGCGAGGCGTCCTCGCGCGCGGCACCGTACACGACGCGCCGCACGCCGCTCCACAAGGTGGCGCCGAGACACATGGCGCAAGGCTCGCAGGAGGTGAAGAGCTCGTGCCGGGGAAGCTGCGGGGCGTGCAGCGTGAAGGAGCCGACGCGCTGCTGCGCCATCATGAAGGCCACCATCTCGGCGTGCAGCGTGCAGTTGTTCGAGCGGACCACGCTGTTCATCCCGACGGCCACGAGGCGGCCGCTCTCCGCCTCGAAGATCGCTGCGCCGAACGGTCCGCCCGTCGCGTGCTCGACGTTGGCGCGCGACAGCGCGATGGCGAGCCGCATGCGGTCCAGGTCGGAGCCATAGCTCCGCTCCCAGTCGACGCTGCTGTCAACCCATTCGGGGTAGCCGATCTGAACGAGCGGATGCGCGGGGCGGGAGGTCATCCCCGCGGAAGATCGGGCCGGGAAGATGCGGGGTCAACTGCTAGAGCTTCACTTGGGCCGCCGCCCATTACACCATCCCCGCCGCCGGCTTGCGACACAGCATCAGTTCGGTGCTCGGGCTCTCCCGCAGCGTCCGCACCAGAGCCCGCTCGAGGGGATACAAGGCCGCCCCCAGGATCCATCCGAGCGGCTCGCCGAGCATCACCGGGGCCGCCATCGCCGTCCAGGCCCAGCGCGCCAGCCGCGATCGGCTGTCGGCGGGATAGTTCATCAGCACGAACATCGGTACCCGCTCGGTCACCTCGAGGCCCGCCGCCTGGAGGAGCCGCACGCTCTCGGCCAGAGGCCGGCTCGCCTGATGCCTAACCCGCTGTGTCCCGTAGTGCAGGAAATTGTCCGACCAGAGGAACCACCCCCCGGGACACAGCAGCGCCGCGATATTCTGAAAGGCCCGCGCGTACTGGGCGTCATCCACGAGGTGAAACAACACGTCGAAGGCGGACACCGCGTCGAACGACCCCGCCGCCAGAGCCAGCTCCTCGAAAGCCCCGCCGATGTCGGCCCGCACGAACTGTGCGGCGGGAAAGCGCCGGGTGAGCGACGCGACCGCGACCTCGGTCAGATCGAGACCGGTAACCCGCGCTCCCAGCCGCAGCCAGCGCTCGACATAGAAGCCGGTGCCGGACCCTACGTCGAGCACCGTAAGCGCCCGGTCACTGGTCACCGGTAACCGGTCACGCAGCTTGGCGACCACCCGGTCAAACACCTCCCCGCGGATCCGGTACATCCACTCGTTGTAGCGCCGCCCCAGCCGCACGTACCCCACCCCCGCGAGCGAATAGTGCTGGCGGAGCCGCGTCTCCCAGTACTGCCGATTGTCGAAGGGAACCACCAGTTACCGGACCGCCTCGCGAACTTCGCTCGCTGCCGCAATGGCGTGATCGACGTCGCGCGAGATCGCGCGCGCCTGCTGGGTGGCCTGAGTAATGTCGCTCAACACCGCGCCGATGCCGGCCGATTTGAGCCGCAGCATGTCGAAGCGCATGTTCTGCATGGCGAGCATGCTGGACTCGAGCCGGGCGGCGATCTTGGCCCGCCGGTCCATCAGCTCGCTTGCCGTCTTGAGCTGCCGCTCCAGAATGTTGATTTGCCTCTCGTGCTCCGGCCCGTCGGGCTGCGCGGTCAGGATGTCCAGCCGGCGCTTGATCCGCTCCGGCGTTTCGTCGCCGAAACTGCTGTCGACGTCATTCAGCGTGCGGGCCAACTCCTGCGCGCGCTCGTACAGTTCGTCGGTCGTTTCCGCGATCTCTGGCGGCAGCATCGACCGGTCGCTCGCGGGCAGCCCCTGAATCAAGGCCAGGATCATCTTGCGGTCTTTGTAGGACGCCTCGATCCGATCGAAGTAGGGCCCGTAGTCCTCGCGGCGGGGAGGCCCCAGCAGCTTTTTCCCCTTGGAGCCCGGGACCTTGACGGCATCGGGCGCGGCAGGCGGCGTCAGCACGTCGCGCCAGCTGTAGCCTGCCTGCCAGAGTCGCGAATAATTTCTCAGCAGGCCGATCGACATGCCGCCCGCGACGAACAGAAACCAGGGGCTATGCAGGCCGGTCGCGAGGTTGAGCAGGAAACAGCCGCCGCTCGTCGCCGCCCACAGTGCGAACTGACTGCGGACTTTCTGCACGATGCGCGGCTCCCCGGTATCGGGCACCGGCAGCTCTCCCGCTTCGACCCGGACCCACTCGCCCCGCTCATTCTTGCGCCAGCCGCCCGCGCGTTCGCCGCCGATCGGCGAGCGCGGCGCCGGCAGCGGCGCCCGGGGCGCCCGCGGCAGCGGCGGCAGCCCTCCCCCCGGTGAGCGCGAATGCTCCGGAACGGCAAGCGGTCTCACTCGGCTGCCGGTGGGCGGACGGGGCCTGGCGCGCACGGCACCGGTGGGCCGGTACCCCGTCACCGTGCGGCTCTCGAGAGAGCGCCGCAACGAATCCGCCGTGGGCCAGCGATTCTCGGGATCCTTCTCGAGACAGCGGGCGATGGCCAGCGAAAGGTCTTCGGGGACGCCGTCCTGGGTTTCGTGCAACAGCGGTGCCGGCTCGGTGATCTGCTTCATCAGGATGCCGGCAACGGTCGGCGCATTGAAGGGCAGCTCGCCGCTGCTCATCTGATAGCCGACCACGCCCAGCGAGTAGAGGTCCGAGCGGCCGTCGATTTCGCGCTCGCCCGCGGCTTGCTCCGGACTCATGTATTGCGGGGTGCCGATCGCCACACCCACCCCGGTGAGCGTCGCGGCTGAGACCTGCGACACCGCTTTCGCGATCCCGAAGTCCGTCACCATCACCCGCCCGCGGGTGCCCTCGAGCAGGATGTTGTCCGGCTTGATGTCCCGATGGATGACGGAGACCGCGTGCGCGGCCGAGAGCGCGTCGGCGGTCTCCTTCATGATGCGCCGCACCTCGTCCGCGGGCAGCTTCCCGCGCCGTTTCAGCCGGCCGCCCAGCGATTCGCCCTCGACCAGCCCCATGATGAAATAGACCACGCCCGCGCCCTCTCCCACGTCGTGGATCGGGACGATATGGGGATGCGACAGCCGCGCTGCGGTTTGCGCCTCGCGGGTGAAGCGCTCGCGAATCTCCTTCTGAAAGGCGAGCTCGGGCGGGAGCACCTTGATGGCGACCCGGCGATGCAGGCGCTCATCCCGCGCGCGATAGACGACGCCCATTCCACCGCGGCCGATCTCGCCTTCGATGGTGTACTCCGTTCCCAGCGCTTCCTTCAGCCGCTGGGCGAGAGGTCGCTCGTTGTTGTCGGCTGGAGTCGTCATCCGGCCCTGGGTAGCGCGTCTGAAACGCCGGGAATACAACAGGTTACCAATTTGCCGGTTTTCGCCTCAACCGGCAACCGGTCGGCTGGCTATAGGCTATGGGCTATGGGCTATTGCTTGATCATCTTCAGCAATCGCTCCGTCGCTGTTAGCTGATGGCTGCGGGCGCCGTTTTTCTGCCATCCGGGCGCGCCCCGTCATTCTGGCGGTAGTTCAGCAAGTCTCGGGAAACGTCTCCACAGAAGCGCTTTGGGCTAAGTCCAACAGCCAATGGCCCATAGCCAATA
>DASYPD010000488.1:0-8211 GCA_036007005.1 Gemmatimonadales bacterium | reverse complement strand
AAGTCGGTATCAGCCGAAGCGAGGAGGAGCCCGGGAAAGGGCTCGGCCGCGAAGGGGCTCAGCGAGCGGCATTGGTAGGTTTCGGACGAAAGCGGAAGTCTCAGGCGCCGAAACAAGCTTGGCGACAGGATTCAGCACCGGCGCAAAGCGCGCCTGCTGAGCCGTTGACCGCACGGTGCAGCCGTCCGCGTGGCAGCCGCCGGTGACTTCGAGGTGGGGTCGCAGAACTTCGGTGCCGCGCGCTCTGCTATGGAAGATCAGGCCATCAAGCAGCGGTAACCCGCCCCCTCCGCTGATGAAGAGGAGGATGAGGGAGGCCGCAAACAGGCTGCGGAGCATAGGGCAATGTACTACGGGCTACCGGCTGCCGGCTATTGCGGCTGTCGGATCGGCCCTTCCATGGGCAGAATGAACCAGAAGGTGCTGCCCTCGCCGTAGACCGACTCGGCTCCGATCGCCCCGCCGTGCATCTCCACGAACTGCTTGCAGAGGGCGAGTCCCAGGCCCGTGCCCTGCTGTTGGCGGCTGGCGGAGCTGTCCACCTGGCTGAAGACCTTGAAGAGTTTTTCCCGGTCCTCCGGGCGGATGCCGATACCGCTATCCCGAACCGAAACCCAGACCGAATCCCGCGAGACCAGCCGGGGGCGCTCGCCGGCCCGGTCGCCGGGAATCGGGAGCGGCACCGGCGCCCGGACGGCGGAGACATTGATGGTACCGCCATCGGCGGTGAACTTGGAGGCGTTGGACAAGAGGTTGAAGAGGATTTGCCGCACCCGCCCGTGGTCCGCCACCACTTCCAGCGGCTCGGCGCTTTCCTCCACGGCGCAAGTCTGCCGCTTGCCCATGCGCAGGCTCCCGGTATCAGCCACTGCCCCGCGACTCGACTCGCGGAGATCGAGTCGGGTCAGATGCACCGTCATCCGGCCCGCCTCGATCTTGGAAAGATCGAGCACGTTGTTGATCAGGCCAAGCAGATGCCGGCCGTTGCGGGCGATGGATTCGAGGAAGTCCCGCTGCTGCTCATCGAGTTTGGCCAGCTCGGGGGCGAGCAAGAGCTCCGAAAACCCGATGATCGCATTGAGTGGCGTGCGGAACTCGTGCGACATATTCGCGAGGAACTCGTTCTTCATCTTGGTCGCGCGCACCAGCTCGCGATTCTTCTCGGCCAGCTCCCGCTCGTTGCGCCGCGTTTCCTCCAGCATGAAGGCGCGGTCCAGTCCGACGGCGACCTGTTCCGCGAGCGCCGCCAGCAGTACGAGATCGTGATCATTGAACGGCCTGCCATCGAGCCGGTTGTAGCCGCAGGCGGCGCCGATCACCACCCCGGAGGAACGCAGCGGCACGCAAATGGCACGCTGCAGTTCCGCGGGAATCGTATCGACGGGGAAATTGCGCGGATCCGCCTCCATATTGTCACAGAGGACGGGCTGGTCATTGAGCACGGTCCATCCCGCCAGGGAGTGCTCAACGGGGACGAGAGTTCCCGTGACGGCTCTCAGCGAGCCACCCCCGGCGGCAACTCGGAGAAAGCGGCCCTCTTCCGCCATCAGCAGTACCGCGCTGCCCTGGGCCTGAAGCAGGTTCCCCGCCAGCAGCACCACCTCCTCGAGCAGCTCACCGCTGCTCCGCACGCCGAGCAGCGTGGAGCCGAGCCGCCGTAGCAGCTCCAGCTCCCGGTTCCGGGCGGCGGCGGCTTCAATCGCGGCCTGCATCTGCTCACGGCGCACCCGCCCCCGGAGGTTGCCCCGCCGCATGGCGAGAAAGGCCCCGGCGGTGGTGAGCAGCGCAAGCGCGATGCCGAGCCACAGCCGCCCCGCGTAGGAGAAGTAGATGGCAAACCAACCCACCATCACTGCGAGCGCGGTGATGCGTTCCGGGTGGTCAAGCCAGCGCAAGAACCGGGAAGCCGACGCCTCGGTCCGCAGCGCCGTTGGGGTGGTGGCGGGAATCGAGGCGCGCGTGCTCGCGTCTGTCACGCGCGAGAAATCAACCGGGTCCAAGGACGAGCCTGGACCGGGAGTCGGACGGCCGGAGCAGCGGCCGGCGAATGGACCATGATGGGTAACTTAACAAAAAAGCCCGGCAATAGCCGGGAGCGGGAACTCTCCGGCGGACTCCTTCAGACGGCCGCGGGGTCCGCGATGGTGGCCTGCGCTGCACCAACTGATGCCATGAAGGCAGCGAAGACCTCCGGCCGCCACCAGCCCTGGCACCGCGTCATCTCGAGGAGAGCGACGGCACGCGACATCGCGCTCCGATAGCTTCTATCGGTGGTGAGCGCATCATAGACGTCCACGATACCGATGACCTGGGCTGCCAGGGGAATCTCCTCGCCACGCAGCCGGTCGGGATAACCGGTCCCGTCCAGCTTCTCATGATGCCAGCGAATGATCGGCTTGATGTCCCAGGGGAATTCAACCCCCGCCAGCAACTCGACGCCGTAGACGGTGTGCAGCTTCATCAGCTCGAACTCATCGTCGCTCAAGCGGCCCGGCTTATTGAGCACTTCGTGCGGCACGCGGAGCTTGCCCACGTCGTGGAGGTAGGCGCCGAGCCGCAGAGTGGTCTGCTGCATGGTATCGAGGCCGAGGGCCTGGGCGACCGCGACGGCGTAGTCCGCGACCCGGCCGCAATGACCGTAGGTGTAATGGTCCGCTGATTCGATCGATTGACCCCAGTCGCGCACCACGGCGAGAAAAGCGCCTTCCAGCTCGGACATCTTGCGGCTGACGTCAACCAGGTCGGAGCGGGCATCCAAGCGCTGAAAGAGCTGGTGCGCGCTATTGAGCAGGGAGAGCGCGTCCTGGTTGCGACCCATGCTCTGGTGCAGCCGTCCCAGCTCGCGAGAGGCTTCCGCCTGGCCCAGCACGGAGCCGGTTTCCCGCGCGAGCGCCACCGATGCGCGCAGCCGCGCCTCGGCGAGTGCCGGCCGCCCGGTCTCGCGGAAGGTCATCCCGATGATGCGGTAGGCATCCGACTTGGCACGGCGATCTCCCATCCGCTCGAAAAGGCTGAGCGCGGCTTCGGCACGGCGCAGCGCCTCGCTGTATTGCTGCCGGCCGTGGCAGACCTCCGCCCGATTCAGCTCACAGAGCCCTTCCAGGTGCACGTCACCGGCGCGGGCCGCCATCGCGGCGCTTTGCGTGAAAGCGCGCTCGGCTTCCTCCAGCTCACCGCGACGGCTCGCGATCATGCCGAGGTTATGGTACGCCAGCGCGGAGCCGCGTTCGTCGCCCGCGCTCTCGAAGGCCTCGAGTGAACGGCGATAGTGCTCGTCCGCCGTGGCGTGATCGCCCTGGATGCAGGCCAGGATGCCGAGATTCTGCTCGATGCGGCCGCAGAGCGGAGCCGAGGTTCCTGCCAGCGCCAGCGCGTTCCGATAGATCCCCCGCGCCGCGGCAATCTCACCCGCCTCAAATTCAAATCCCGCCAGGGCATTGAGCGCCTCGCCAGCCAGCACGAGATCTCCCAACTCTAAGGCCTCGCGGTAGCTCCGGCGGCAGAGCTCCCCGGCCGCTTCGTCTTCGTCCCTGCGATGATACACCACGCCGAGTCGGCGCAACGCCTCGATCAGAACCGCGCGCTCGCCCGGGTCCTCCGCCAGACACACGGCTTGTTTATACGAGATGACCGCGTCGTCCAAGCGGCCGGCGCGGTCCTGGGAACGCCCAACCCGGAGCATGGCGCCCGCAGGGCGCAGCTCCGGGTCAGGCCGAGGCAAGAGCGGAGGGCGATCGGGGCAGTCCTCCCTGTTCACGCCGCCAGCTCCGCGATCCGCTGGTCGATGTCCTTGAGATCGAGTCTGGCCTCGAGTTGTCCGTAGAGCCCGTGCGCATCTTTGAGCAGCGAGAGCGCCTCGAGCTTCTTGCCGTTGCCCTGATGCAGTCGCGCCAGCTCCCGCGAGGCATCCGCCTGACCGAGGAGCCAGCCGGTTTCGACCGCGAGAGTCATCGCGGTACGCAGCCGTTCCTCGGCCAGCGCCAGCCGCCCAGTATCGCGGAGCACCTTCCCGATGATCTTGTAGGCATCCGACTCGGCGCGCCGGTCACCGAGCCGCTCGAAACTCCTCAGGGCGGCTTCAGCGCGCAGCATCGCGTCGGCGTAATGCCGGCGCGCGTGGGAAACCTCGGCGCGGTGCAGCTCACACAGGCCCTGCAGGTACACGTCGCCCAGCCGGGTGGCGATCGCGACGCTGCGCTCGAAGGAGAGCTCCGCTGCGTCGAGTTCGCCCCGGCGACATTCGATCAGTCCGAGGTTGTGATACGCGATAGCGCACCCGGCTTCGTCGTCCGTCTGCTGAAAGGCGTCGAGCGCGCGGCGGTAGTGCGCAAAGGCGCAGTCATGGTCGCCTTGCACGCTGTCGAGGATGCCGAGATTCTGCTCGATGCGTCCCAGCAGCGCGGGGGACGAACCGGCGAGCGAGAGGGCATTCACGTAGTTGTTGCGGGCCGCGGCGAGCTGTCCGGATTCGTACTCGAAGCCGGCCAGCGCATTGAGCGCCTCTCCGGCCATCACCACCTTGCCGAGCTCCACTGCGACCTTGTAGCTACGGCCGCAGAGGTCACGGGCGAGACCGTCGGCGCTGCGCCGGTGGTGCACCACGCCGAGCCGGCGCAGGGCCTCCACCAGAATCGGGCGCTCTCCGCAGGACTCGGCGAGCCCTACGGCGTCCTGATAGGAAGCGGCGGCTTCGTCCAGACGCCCGGCGAGATCGTGGGCCCGGCCGAGCTGCAGCGCATCTCGTGGGGTACGCTCTGGCGTGGGACGCGGCAACGGAGCAAACCGTGGTTCTGAAGACATGAAGTTCCTCAGGCTCCGGCGGAGGTCGTCACGCCATGCGAACCATTGAGGAAGCAGCGCAAACGTCGCATCTTGGAATCTCCCCTAGGGGTGAATGAGCATCCCTGCTACCCATCGGAGCGGTGCACACCGAACCGGATGGAGGACGCTCAATACGCCACCGCGTATTGGGAGAAGTGGGTGATAGCCCCCATAATGCTCTTCGTACGGTTGTCCGATACCGACGAAATGATTTCTTTCGGCTTGAGCTGGTCATCGGTATACACGATCTCGAGCTGCCTGAGCTGGCCCCACTGCCCGCAGTTATCGAAGCTCATGGTCAGCGTCGCGGGCTTCTTGAACTGCAGGCCCTCGGGCCCGAAGCGGATCGCGTTGGCGCTGTCGCCGGCGATCGAGGCGGTGATCAGCACGTCCTGGTTGAGCGCTTTGGCGGGAATCACCAGGCTGTGGGGACCGACCGTGATGGTTCCGCCGTCCCGACCGACCACGGCGCTGCTGGTTGCGACCGGCAGCGGCGTGCAGTTGAGGATGGTCACGCTGGGGAGCCCGACCAGATCGGGCGACAGCCCGGGTTCAGTCGGTGCGGGCCGCTCATTCGAGCACGCCCCCGCGGCGATCACCACGCCGAGGATCGAGTTGAGGAAATAGCGAGGGCGGCGCATACGGCTTACTCCGATCTGGTGAAGACACATCTGCGAGGCTGTCAATTTCCTATTCATACCAGTTCGCAACTGCCGTGCCTCTAAAAGGATGAGTGATTCACTCCTATACACAATCATATCGCCGAGTGGTTAACTGCTTCTGAGGGCTGGACCTCCGGAAGACGCAGTCGGCTGCACCGTCCAAAGGAGAGACACCATGTTGAGGCACCACCAAGCTCCCTGCCGGAGAAACCGTAGAGGTCGTGATCTCCCCGGTGTGGCGGCGACACCACTCTCCTTACTGGCCGGGTTTGCGCTCATCTGGTGCGGCACGGGATGCGGTGAGCGGCAACCGTGCGCCCGCTGTGAGACGCTCGTGATCGCGGCCACCGGAGAGCCGGCGACGCTGCTCCCGCCGCTGGTGGGGGAAACGGTCGGTCGGGATGTCAGCGATCTGATCTATGAGCGTTTGGCAGAGCTGCCAGGCGGAGCCTCGCCCCTGGATAGCTCCCTCTACCAGGCAGGCTTGGCCGAGCGGTGGGAACGGGTGGACTCACTCACGCTGCGCTTTCACCTGCGGCAAGGAGCGCTCTGGCACGACGGGGTGAGCGTGACCGCCGGCGACGTGGTGTTCTCCTTTGTGGCCTACGCAGACAGCAGCCTTGATGCTTCCGCCCGGCAGGCATTGGCAGGGCGCTTGAGCGCGAGCGCCCCGGACGACTCCACCGTGCTGATCCGGTTTCGTGCACCGGACCCCGAGCAATGGTATGACGCGACCTGGCACGTCCGGATCCTGCCACGGCATGTCTGGGATTCGATCCCGCGTTCGCGCTGGTCGAGCGATACCAGCGTGGTGCATTTGATCGGATCGGGCCCGTATCGGCTGGAGCAGTGGGTCAAAGGCCAATCACTTGCTCTGGAGCGCGCAAGCAAGGACAGCCCGCCGACCATCCAGCGCGTGATATGGCGCTTTGCGGGCGAACAGGATGCCGCGCTGAATTTGCTGCTAAGCCACGAAGCCGACCTGCTGGAATCGATCGGCGATTCCGCCCGAGTGGCGCGGGTCGCGGCAGACCCCTCGCTCACCACACTCTCCTATCCCTCCGCGGTCTATGGCTTCCTCGGCTTCAATCTCGGCGAATCGAGCACAGCACCGGAGCGTGAACTAACGGTGCGCCGCGCGCTGGCTCTGGCGACGGACCGCCCCCGAGCGGCGCGAGGAGCGCTCGGCCCGGGCGCGGTGGCCCCTCCGGGTCCCATGTCACGCATCCTCTGGATCAGCGACGCCGGAGTGAGTTTGCCGGGTTATGACACGGTTACTGCAGGGAAGCTGCTCGACGCGGCGGGTTGGCGTACGGACCCCGGACACCCGCGGCACCGGCAAGGAAAGCTTCTAGCGATCGACATCCTGGTGCCCGGAACCAGCGTCGCGCGTCGGAACCTGGCCCAGATCTTACAGGAGATGTGGCGGAAGATCGGCGTGAGCGCCACGATTACCAGCGTGGATTTTCCGGTATTTCAGCAGCGACTTCGGACCCATCACTTCGAGACCTATGTTGGGGCGTGGCTGGACGAGCCGAGCCCGAGGCAATTGGCGGACCAGTGGACGACGGCCGGCATCGGGGCGCGCAACTACGGCCGTTATCGCAATCCGGTGTTCGATTCGCTGTTTCGTCGCGCGGCGGAGTTCCGCGGTACTCCGACGCAGGCAAAGGCCGCCTGGCGGGAAGCACTCGATACTCTCAACGCAGCGGTTCCCGCCATCTGGCTTTACAACCCGACCAATGTTGCGGGCGCGGCGAAGCGGATCGAAGCCATTCGGATCGATCCTTATTCGTGGCTGGCGGGACTGCGGAAGTGGAGTCTCACCGACAGTAAGCGGTGAGCGGTGAGCAGTGAGCGGGCCGCCGCCCTACCTCCTCCCACTTACCGCTTACAGCTCACCGCTCACCGCTCAATACGCCACCGCGTAGCGCGAAAAGTGCTTGAGCTGGCCGGTGACCTTCTTCTGAGACAACAGGTCGACCGACTGCACCAGATATTCGATAAAGAGATACTCGTCCGTATAGGCGACTTGTTTCGGCAACAACATCCCCAGGCCCGTGCAGTTGCTGTAGCTCAGGGTCAGCGCAGCGCCGTCCTTCGAGAACTGCAATCCCTCCGGTGAAAACCGCACCGAATTCGCGCTTCCCGAAATGATTTCCGCCGTGATGGTGACGGTCTTGCCGAGCACGCCCTGGGGAACCACGAGGGTGTGCGGTCCGAAGCTCAGGACTCCGCCTTGGGGTCCGATGGTGGTACTGGTCTTGGAGTAGGGAAGCGGAGCGCAGCTCAACAGCTGAGCATCAATCCCGCCATGGTCGAACGAAGGGCCGGGTGATTCGAGCAGCGTGGTGTGGTCCGCCGAGCAGGCAGCAACGCCCAGCGCCCCCAGCAAGGCGAACCAGAGGATTCGGGGTTGTCGCATGACGCGTCACTCCTTTAGAGGCGTAACGAGTATGGTGTCAGATTTCTGCACATACAGAATTGCAACTGCTGTGCCGAACAGAAAGTACATCGTACATCGCCTTACAATTATTGAACACTTAAGTGTAAGGCACAGGGAGATTGGGAGTTCCGAGCCTGCCTTCTTGCTGGATTGGGAACTCCTTTGGCAGAGGCCGCATTCCAACTGCGTGGCACTGGGGCAGCGAGACCACGAAGCTTCGAGCTCGCCTTGATATCTTGAAGCATGGCGTACTCAGATTCTCACCCCGTCATCGCGCGCTGG
>DASYPD010000487.1:0-5832 GCA_036007005.1 Gemmatimonadales bacterium | reverse complement strand
GGTGGATCCCTTGGTCGCCATGCGCGCGGAGTAGTGCTACTTCCCCGCGCTCAGCTTCTCGAAGCGGATTGCTCTTGAGCGGAGCAAAGCTGGGACGCTCGAGGCTATCGGGCAGGGTCTAGCGTGATACCGCTGC
Source organism: Gemmatimonadales bacterium (assembly GCA_036007005.1). Classification (GTDB taxonomy): domain Bacteria; phylum Gemmatimonadota; class Gemmatimonadetes; order Gemmatimonadales; family GWC2-71-9; genus JABFSM01. The sequence goes on along the minus strand of DASYPD010000487.1, from coordinate 5,696 downwards.
GGACGTTTGAAAGATGTGGGACTCCAGCCACTGGATGAGCCCCTTATCCACGGCCTCGGGGGCCTGATCCTTGACCAGCGGCATGACCATCCACCGCTTGCCGCCCTGCATCAGGAACCACGCGGCCGGCGTGGCGGGCACCGCTTTCACGGGATTGGCCAGGACGCCTTCATACGACACGAAATGAAACTCGCGCCCGCGGTGCAGCAGGCGCTTCTGCTCCATCTTGAAACCGCTCATGACGTTCTTACTCCCGTTCCGGCAGACTGAAACCTTCCTTGAGGACCCAAACCTTGGTAGCGAAGAATAATCGAATCATGTCTGCGTAGTCGCCCGCGGGCACCAGGATGATCAGGGAGTCGGAATCGGTCCCCCGGGTGAGTTTCACGGTCGCTTTCCCCCGCATGCGACCGCCGAGATCCTTGAACCAGTGGGGCAAGCGGTCGCGCTCGCTGTGCCGGACAACGGTACGAGAGCGCGCTCCGGTCGCATCCGCGAGGGCCACCAGGGCATACCAGCGGCCGCGCGCGGGGCCACGCGTGGCGGGAGTGAACGTCAAGGAGCGATCGGGCAGCTCCTCCCATGCCTTGTGGGCCGGCGCAGTGCGCGGCCGCACTTCGATCCGGCCCTTGGGATCTGCCGGCACCCGCACCAGGAATTCCCAGTTGGGGTGACTCGCCAGGTTGCGGTCGTTCACGACATAGGTGAATTCGGTGCCACGGACCGCGTCACCCGCGAAGGTCCATGCTGCGGGCCGCGATCCCAGCGGGGCCACTTCGACACGAGCGAGGCGGTAGCGTTGACGCGATGCCATGCTGAACCTCCTAGTAAAGTGACCCGTGACCAGTGACCCGGCACGAGCTTCAGCGGGAGGGGTATCGAAGTAGGCCGCGAAAGCGCGGAGGCGGTCGCGCAGGTAGGCGATGGCCGAGCTGCCAGCCCGAGCATCCGCAGCATTGCCGCCGACCCATTACAGCTAACCGGGAACTGGTGGCACAGCTGAAAAGTAGCCCCTCGTCGCACCCTAACGAAGTAGGGCGTCTGGGCGTATTCATTAGTTCCACCGCCCCAGCCCCATCGCGCATCGCTCATAGCCAGCCCGCAGGAGGCTTCATGCATCGCAGCACGCTCCGCTACGCCTGGACGATCGCCGCCGTCCTTGGCCTGCTCGTCCATCCGCCAATCGCCCAGGGCCAGCAGAAGGTGGACGAGGAATACACCAGGAAAATCAAGGAATACCTGCAGGACCCCCGCATCAGCACCGAATTGGTGGATCACCTCCCCGCTTCCAGCACGGTGCCGACTCCGCTCAAGTTCCTCGGCCGCATCGTCGGCGCGCCGGGTGAGCTCACCTATGCGAAGGACATCCAGCGCTACTTCGAGGCCCTCGATCAGGCCTCACCACGGGTGAGCCTGTGGAAGATCGGCAAGAGCGAAGAGGGACGGGATATCGTGCTGCTCGCGGTGGCGGACGAGGCGACGATTCGCCAGCTCGACAGGTACAAGAGCATGCTCGCCCAGCTCAGCGATCCTCGGAAGACCGGTGAGGAGCAGGCGAGAGCGCTGCTTCGGAGCGCCAAGCCGATCTACTATGTGGTGAGCGGGATGCACTCCCCCGAGACCGGCGGGCCCGAGATGCTGATGGAGCTGGCCTACCGGCTCGCGGTGGAAGAGACGCCGTTCATTCAGACCATCCGCAGCAACGTGATCACCCTGATCACGCCCGTCATCGAGGTGGATGGCCGCGAGAAGCAGGTCGATACCTACTACTTCAATAAGAAGCGCGGCCAGGGCGATGCCCGCCTGCCCCTGATGTACTGGGGCAAGTACGTGGCGCACGACAACAACCGCGACGGAATGGGCCAGTACCTGCAGCTCACCCGCACCATCACGAGGACCTTTCTCGACTGGAAGCCGACCGTCCTGCACGATCTGCACGAGGCGCAGACCTATCTCTACGCCTCGACCGGCACGGGCCCCTACAACGAGCAGCTCGACCCGATCACCGTGAACGAGTGGTGGATGCTGGCCGAGAACGACGTGATGGAGCTGACCAAGCGCGGAGTCCCCGGCGTCTGGACCTACGGATTCTACGACGGCTGGGTGCCCAACTACATGTTTTTCATCGCCCATTCGCACAACGCCATCGGCCGTTTCTACGAGGTGCAGAGCTACGGCCCGGACAACTACGTGGTGCGGCCTGCCCCGACGACCACCAGCCGGGAATGGTTTCGTCCTAACCCGCCGCTTCCCTCGATCAACTGGGGACCGCGCAACAACACCAACATCCAGGAATCGGCGCTGCTCTTCGCGCTCCATCACGTGGCGAAGAACAAGGACCTCTACCTGGAGAACTACTGGGTCAAGAACAAGCGCTCGGTGGAGAAAGGCAGGAACGGCCCCACTTACGCCTGGGTGATCCCTGCCGCCCAGCGGCGCAAGGCCGACGCGGCCGACGCGGTGAACGAACTCCGGCGCCAGGGCCTCGAGGTCCAGACCGCCGCCGCGCCCTTCAAGGCCGGCTCCCTCAGTATCGCAGCCGGTGACTACCTGATCCGTGCCGATCAGCCGTACCGCACGCTGGCCGACATGTATTTCTCACTGCAGAACTACGCGGTGCAGAACCCCTCGCCCTACGACGATACCGGCTGGACCTTCCCGCTCATGCGCAACCTGGTGATTACGCCGGTCACCGAGAAGAGCGTGCTCGAGCAGAAGATGACGCCGGTGCTGGCCGAGGTGCGCGCGCCCGGTGGCATCAGCGGCAGCGGCGGCGTGGTGGTGGTGGAGCATACCAGCGACAATAATCTGGTTTCGTTTCGCTACCAGCTGGCCGACCTGAAGATGGCCGCGGCCGAGGAAGACTTCGATGCCGGCGGGCATCACTTCCGGGCCGGTGCCTTCATCATCGCCAACGCCGACCGCGCCAAGCTGGAGCCGGTGCTCACCAATCTCGGCCTTTCGGGCTGGGCCATGGCCGCGGCGCCGACGGTGAAGACTCATGACCTCGATCTTCCCCGCATCGGTTACGTGCATAGCTGGCAGAACACCCAGAACGAGGGCTGGGTGCGGGCCGCGCTCGACCACTTCGGCGTTCCCTACAGCTACTTTGCCGATCAGAAGCTCCGCGAGGGAAATCTCCGTGCCAAGTACGACGTCATCATCTTCCCGCACGTCGGCGGCAACGCGCAATCGCAGGTGAACGGCATCCCGAAGGCGGGAGGCGCGCCGCTGCCCTACAAGAAGAGCGAAGCCACCCCCAATCTCGGTGCGCTCGATCAGAGCGATGACATCCGCGGCGGCATGGGCCTCGAAGGACTGCTGGAGCTCTACAAGTTCGTGCAGGAAGGGGGCACGCTGATCACCGAGGGCTCGACCGCCACCATTTTTCCCGAATACAACTTCACGACCGGGATCACTGTCGAGAATCCGCCGCAGCTCTTTGCCCGTGGCACCATTTTGCGGGGGATCATCGCGGACCCGAAGAGCCCGCTCGCCTATGGATACGAAGGGACCAGCCTGCCGATCTACTTCAGCCAGAGCCCGGTGCTGAGCATCGGTGGGGGTGCCGCCGGCTTCGCGGCATTCGGGGGCGGTGGCGGCGCGCCTAACGCGGGACTCGGCCAGAACACCACGCCGATGGCGACGCGGCTGAAGCTCTCCCCGTACGGCACTACCGCCGAGCCTGCGGCCGCCACTCCACCCGCCGGTGGTCCGGGCGGCGGCGGTGGACGGGGCGTTGCGGGTGGGGGAGGTGGCTTTGGCGGCTTCGGAGGGCTGGCCGCAGCAGCCGAGCGACCCCGCGTGGTCCTGCAATTCCCCAGCAATCCTGACGACATGCTGCTTTCAGGCACGCTGGCCGGAGGGCAGGCCCTGGCGGGTCGGGCTCAGCTCGTGGATGCCCCGCTCGGGAAGGGCCACGTCGTGATGTTCGCGATCCGGCCTTTCTGGCGCTGGCAGACCCAGGGCACCTACTTCCTGGGATTCAACGCCATTCTCAACTGGAACGATCTTGACGCGGGAAAGACAGCGGCAGGGCCCGCTCCGGTTGGAGGGGGACAACCACAGTGACCAGTGACCGGTGACCAGTGACCAGTGACCAGTAACCAGTGACCAGTGACCAGTGACCAGTGACTAACGCGTACTAGGTTTGCCAAACGTTGTGGCCGGCGGGTGGTACCTGGTCGCTACATACCGGTCGGAAAGGTCTCTGGTGCCTCTCCTTTTTCCCACTCGGTGGTTCGCTCCAGGGGTTGCAGGGCTCGCGTCTCATCGATGTGAATCACGGCGTCGAACTGGTCGGCCAGATGGGCGAAGAAGTAATGGCTGCGGCGCTCCGACTCGGGACGGTAAATCACCCCGATGGCGCGCTCCAGTCGCTCCGGGTGGAGCACTTCGGCGGCTGCCTCCTGGCGCAGGTCGATCAAAAACCGTTCGAGGCCGGTCTGGTGCAGCACGGCTTCGTAGCTCCCCCCTAACCCGGGGCGCACCTGCCTTCGTTCGGGGGGCTCGCCCCAGTCCCGTGAGGCCGTCACGGTACCTTGGTAGGTCGTGAAGCCGATGATCGCCGTTTCATTCTCGTAGCGCTGGCGCGCGAGCTGTCCCAGGTTCAGCTCCCCTGCCTCACCCAGCTCGGTGGCGCGGGCGTCGCCCACGTGCGAATTGTGCGCCCAGACCACGACTTTTGAACGGCCGACCTGAGCATCGAGATGCGCCAGCAACGCGTCGAGGGTGTCCGCCATGTGCGTGTCGCGCAGATTCCAGGATGCGATCTGGCCCCGGAACATCGTGCGATAATACCGTTCTGCTCCCTTGACCACGCGGGCGTTCTGCTCCGCGTAGAAATACTCGTCCTCGGCAAGGAAGCCATCGCGGCGCGCCAGGCGGTCGCGCTGCCCCTGCAGCTCCTGGAGCTGGTGCACCACCTCATCCTCGCAGCTCTGGCTCAAATCCAGGCTGGCTGTGTAGCCGTAGGACTGCGGATCGCTTCCGAAGACCTCGAAGCAGCCATAGCGGGAGCGAGCCCGCGCCGCGGCGGCGGGGTCGACCCGGTCGAGATAGCTGAGCACGGCCTCCATCGAAGCGTGCAGGCTGTAAAGATCGAGGCCGTAGAATCCGACTTCCCGCTCCAGGCCCCGCCCCACGTGGTTATGGGCTCGCAGCCAGCCCACCAGCTCGAGCGTCTCGGAGTTGCGCCACATCCAGGCGGGGAAGCGCCGGAACCCCGCCAGCGCCGCTTCAGCATCTGCGGCCGTGCTTTGCGCGCGGATATAACGGTTCACCCGATAGGCGTCGGGCCAATCGCCCTCGATGGCGATCGCGTTGAAGTCCAGCTCCTGGATCAGCCGCTTGGTGATTCGGGTTCGCTCGTGGTAGAACTCATGAGTTCCGTGGGAAGCCTCGCCGAGCAATACGACACGCGCGCGTCCGACCAGCTCGAGGATCGGATCGTAATCCTCCCGCGTGCCTTGCAGCGGACGCGTAACCTCGGCAATGGATTCCGCGGTTGCCAAAGGCGCGTTGCTCATGTATCAGGCCTCCATTGTGTTAGATGGTTGATACCGAGCCTGATTGCACACAGCCCGCGCACTCAGAGGCTGGCGGGCTCTCTGTAGGGGGCTGGACGCGAATGAAAGGGAATCACTTCCGTCACGATGAGATGAGAATCGCCATGGTCCTCCTCGATTTTGCCACCG
>DASYPD010000486.1:0-6357 GCA_036007005.1 Gemmatimonadales bacterium | reverse complement strand
GTCCTCCCTGCCCCCCCTGCCTCACTACTTACTACTCACTACTCACTACTCACTACTCACTACTCACTAGTGCGGTAATCCCGCCGCCGCGCTGAACTGCTTGAACAGCTCGGCCTGCTCGGGAGAGAGCTGCTCCGGCAGGCTCACCTGCACGGTGACCAGCTGATCGCCGCGCCGCTCTCCTTTGGCGATCCCTTCTCCCTTGATCCGAAACTTGCGCCCCGGCTGCGTCCCGGGCGGAAGCTTGAGGACCACCTTCTTTCCGTCGATGGTCTTCACCCGGATCCGGGTGCCCAGCACCGCCTGCGCGAGGTTGATGGACACGTCGCACACGATGTCCACGCCTTCGCGGCGGAAAAAGCGATCCGGCTGCACTTGAAATGTCACCAGCAAATCCCCCGGCGGGGCGCCGCTCCGGCCCGCCCCGCCCTGGCCCTTCAGCCGGATCTTGAGCCCGGTCTCGGTGCCGGGTGGCACCGTGATCATCACCCGCTTTTCGCCGCGAATCTCCCCGACTCCTCCGCAGGTGGGACACTTCTGCGAGGGGATCTTGCCGCGGCCCCGGCACATCGGACAGGGCCGGTTGACGGCGAAGCCGCCCTGCCCGAAGGAGATGGTTCCCCGGCCTTTGCATTCCGGGCATTGTGACAGCGTCGCGCCTGGCGCCGCGCCGCTGCCCCCACAGGTCGCACAGCTCTCGTTCAGACTGAGCGTGACGGGGACCTTGCCGCCGAGGGCGGCCGTCTGAAAGGGAATCTCGAGCTCGGTCTCGATGGACTCTCCTCTGGGTTCCTCGCGCTTGCCGCCCCGCCCGAAGATCGAGGAGAAAATGTCGCCCAGGCCCATCGAGCCGAAATCACCGAAGTCGAGCGTCTCGGAAAAACCCCCTGCCCCCTGCGACCTGCCACCTGCCCCCTGTGCTGCACCGGCTCCGGAACGACGCGTGTCAAAGGCACCAAGGCGGCGCATCGTATCGTACTTCTGCCGCTTCTCGGGATCGGCGAGCACGGCGTGCGCCTCGGAGATCTGCTTGAAGGTCTCCGAGGCCTGCGGGTTATTCGGATTCGCGTCGGGGTGGTACTGCTTGGCCAGCTTGCGGTAGGCTTTCTTGATCTCTGCCGGCGTGGCCTTTTCACCGACCCCGAGGACCTGGTAGAAATCCTTGGCCACTTAGGCGTGTCCCTCTGAAGAGTAGACCTGGACGCGTGCCGGGCGAACCAGGTTTCCCTTGAAGCGGTAGCCGACTTGGAAAGTCGCCGCGACCGTGTGATCCTGCTCGGGCGAGGCGGGCGGGACCACCGAAACCGCCTCGTGCCACGCCGGATCGAAGGGCTCGCCGACGGGATCGATTCGCTCGAGGCCCGCGGCCTCCAGCTCCTTGCGGAGCTTCTTGTCCACCAGCAGCGTGGCCTCGAGCAGCGCGGGGGCCGGGGTGTTGGGGTCGCTCGCCACGATGCGATCGACGTCGTCCAGAATGTCCAGCAGCTTCATCACCAGCGCGGCCTGCGCGCGATCGACCAGCTCGAGCCGCTCCCGCGCGACGCGTTTGCGGAAGTTGTCGAACTCCGCCGCCAGCCGGAGGTGCCGGTCCACCGCCTCGCGAAGTTGTTCCTCGAGCCGCTGGACGGCTGCCTCGGCGAGCTCGGCCGGAACCCCTGCCCTGGCCGTCGTGGGCGGATCGTCGAGGGGAGGCGCTTCCTCGGGCGGCGCGTTCTCTTCAAATCGCTTGTCGCGCATCACTCACCAGTTCCGGGAAAAGACCCCAATCCGGCCTACAATCTAGTCGGGGCTGCTGTGGGTGGAACGCCGGCTCGGAGCCGGCGCCACAAACGCCAGAGCGCATACTGGCTCGCCCGGATCCGGATCTCTTGGCGCGACCCCGGGAAGACGGCCCGGTGAGTTTCCGTGCCCTCTGCATCCGCGATGGCGAACCACACCAGCCCCACCGGTTTCTCCGCTGAGCCCCCCGCTGGACCTGCAATACCGGACAGCGCCACGGACACGGACACCTTGAAGCGTTCCCGTGCCTTGCTCGCCATTGCGCTGACCGCCGCTTCACTGACGGCTCCGTGTTCCTCCAGGATTCGCGCCGGAACGCCGAGCTCCTGCTTGATCGCGTCGGCATAGGCGATCAATCCGCCGCTGAAGACGGCGGAGCTGCCGGGAATCGCGGTGATCCGGGCTCCCAGCATCCCGCCGGTGCACGACTCCGCGACGGCGAGACTGAGCTCGTGCTTGCGATAATCCTCGAGCAGCACGGCCGCCAGATCTTCCTCTCCGAGCCCATAGACGTGTTCGGCCACTCGCTCCCGCAGCCGTGCTCCGGCGGATTCCAGAGCTCGGTCCGCCGCGTGAGGATCGCTCTGCCAGGCGGTCAGCCGCAGGTCGACGCCTTCAAGACTGGGCAGATACGCCAGCGTGAGCGGCGCCAGCGTCTCCTCAACCGGCGCCAGCCGCTCGGCGAGGGTCGATTCCGGGATACCGGTCGTCCGCAGCACCAGCGAGCGCACCACGGTCCCGCCGGCGCGTGCGGCGAGCCGCGGCAGCACTTCCTCCCGGACCAGTCCGCGCATCTCCCCGGGGACGCCGGGGAGCATGATCACTTCTCCGCGAGGCCCGCTGAGCCAGAGCCCGGGCGCGGTGCCCCGCGGATTGGGCAGCACGGTTGCCCCCTGCGGCACCTCGGCCTGGCAGCGGTTGCGCTCGGAGAGCGTCCTCCCCATTCGGGCAAAGCGGGCGGTGATGGTTTCCCAGATTTCGGGATGAAACTCGAGCGGCGCACCGAACAGCTCGGCCACGGCGTGTTTCGAGAGATCGTCCTGGGTAGGCCCTAACCCGCCCGTCGTGATGACGAGACGAGTTCGGAAGAGCGCCTCGGCCACCGCCGCGGAGACCGCGGCCGGCTCATCGGGCACCGAGGTTCGCCGGGTGATCCGAACCCCGATGTCGGCGAGGGCCTGGCCGAGGAACGCGGAGTTGGTATCGAGGGTGAAGCCGAGCAGCAGCTCGGTGCCGATGGTGACGAGCTCGAGATCCATCCTACAGCCGCCGCCCGCCCACCCCCTGCTGCGAAAACAAGCCGCGATAGCGATACAGATAAATCAGGAACGAATAGATCGTCAGCACCAGCGCAATGCCCAGCGTCACCGCAACGAACAAGCCGTGGAACTGGTTCCACCAGAGCGCGGCGCGCTCTCGCTCCCAGCCCATCGGCTTGATTGCATTGCGGAAGGCGAACCAGGCGATCGTCCCGCCGATGAAGATGCTCTGGAATACCGTCTTGAGCTTCCCCGGTCCCTGGGCCGAGATCACCACGCCCCGATACGCGGCCCACATCCGGAAGCCGGTCATCGCGAACTCGCGCCCGAGCAGCAGCAGGCAGACCCAGAGCGGAATGCTGCCCCAGACCGGAATGTCGTAGAGATCGTGCCTTTGCTGCGAGATCCACCAGATCGGTACCAGCGTGGCCAGCAGCAGCAGCTTGTCGGCGATGGGGTCGAGCTTCTTGCCCAGGTCCGTCACTTCGTTGCGTCGCCGGGCCAGCCGTCCATCGATCACGTCGGTGACCGAAGCAGCGATGAAGATCACCAGACACAGGATCTTGGGCCAATACCCCTCGATGAACGGCAACGCCGCCACCACGGGGGTGATGGCGATGCGGGCCACCGTCAGGATGTTGGGTATGGTCCACTTCATCCGAGTGTCTTCAGCACCAGTTTGCTGATGGCGCGGAGCGTGTCGAATACTCCGTCCCCCCGTACCGCCACTGCTTCGAAGTACGGCACCCGCTCGACCCAGCCCCCTTCGACTTGCTGCACCAGCATTTCGCCCGGCCGGCTCGGGTCCGGAGTCGGCCGCTGCCGCGCCGGATCGTCCACCGGCCAGCCGGGATTCAGAGCCTCCTGCAACTGCGGCAGGGGTGCTGCGTTCGGAAGATCGCGTTTGTTGTATTGAATCACGAAGGGCAGCCGGGTAAGCTCGAGGCCGTGCTGCGCCATGTTGTCGTACAGGTTCTGCATCGACTCGAGGTTCGCCTCCATCCGCTCCAGCTGGCTGTCGCCGACGAACACCACGCCATCCACTCCCTTGAGAATCAGCTTACGCGAGGCGTTGTAATAGACCTGCCCCGGCACCGTGTACAAGTGAAAGCGGGTCTTGAAGCCACGGATGGTGCCGAGGTCCACCGGAAGAAAGTCGAAGAAAAGGGTGCGCTCGGTCTCCGTGGCCAGCGAAATCAGCTTGCCTTTGCTGGCCGGCGCGACTTTCTCGTAGATGTACTCGAGATTGGTGGTCTTGCCCCCCAGTCCGGGACCATAATAGACGATCTTGCAGTTGACCTCGCGCGACGCGTAGTTGATCAGCGACATCCGCTCGGGGTCCTCAGGTGCCGAAGAGTTTGTCGATCTCGTCCTCGGCTTCGCCCACGAAGCCGGTCTCCACGCCTCCGCGCTCCGCTGCCCCCTCCCTGGCGAACAGCTCCATGAAGAGCGCCGCCAGGGCCTCGACCACGCCCCGGACCCGGAGCTTGACCAGTCCCAGCGTCGTCCGGTTGTCGAAGAGCACCACCAGGATGACCCGGCGCGCGACGTCCGCCAGGTAGAGCGAATCCTTTTCCCCTTGATGGAACAGCGCGCCGAACTCGTTCTCCCCCAGCAGGCGCGCGAGCTGATCGTTGGCGCTGAAATCGGCGGCGGTCAGCGAGGCGAAGGCGATCGGGTCGAAGCGCGGCTCTTCGCCCGCGGTGGCCAGCATCTGACCCGTGCGATCGACCAGCAATGCCGTTCGGGCGTTGGCCTCGCGCAGCAGGCTGTTGAGCAGCGCGCCGATGCGAACGGCATCCGCTTCCCGGAACGACCAGCTGGACGCTCCGCTCATCCGAACGCCTGCTCCAGTTCCCGCACCACGCGGACGGCTCGGCGGCGCAGCACGGGGTGCCTTTCCCAGACCAGGTAATCGCGCAAGAGACGGAGCGTATCCGGCGCAGGACGCCCCGCGAGGTAGCCGAGCGCGGCGTGCCGGCGGCGCACTCTCGGGCTGAACAAGTCCGCCTGATGCCGGTGCAGGTATTGCTGCGCGAGCAGCCATCCGGTGCCGAAGCCCGCTGCGGCCGCGAGCGCAACGCAAACGGTCCGTAGCGCGGTCACAGGACCTCCTGGCGCGCGTCCAGCGCGTGACTCAGGGTCACCCCATCGATGTACTCGAGATCCCCGCCGACCGGCAGCCCGCGCGCGAGCCGGGTGATCCGCACGCCGGTGCCTTCCAGCAGATGGTGAATGTAGGTGGCCGTCGCTTCACCCTCCAGGGAGGGATTGGTGGCCAGAATGACTTCCCGCACCGCACCCTCCGCGACGCGCCGCTTGAGCAGCGCCATCCGCAGCTGCTCCGGCCCGATCCCTTCGAGGGGAGACAGGCGTCCTCCCAGCACCAGATAGCGTCCCTTGAATCCCGTGGAGCGTTCCACGGCTGCAACGGTGGAGGCGTCTTCCACCACGCAGAGCAGCGCCCCATCCCGGCGCGGATCGCCGCAAACCGCGCAGCGTTCCTCCTCGGTGAAGTTGCCGCACTCGGGACAGGGATGCACTCGAGCGGCGACCGCGCTGAGCGCCGCCGCGAGCCGGTCCGGACGTTCTCGCGCTTGCTGGAGAAGATGGAAGGTCAGGCGCTGCGCCGTCTTCTGGCCGATTCCCGGAAGGCGGGCGAATTCGGCGACCAGCTCGTCGATCGCGCCCACCGGCCTCAGAGCGCCGGGAAAGAGGGCGGAGTCAGCTTTCGCATCTCGGCCTGCACCAGATCCGCGGCGCGACGCTGCGCTTCCGCGATGGCGCCGAGAATCAAATCCGCCAGGAGCTCGGGGTCGCGGCCCTCGTACGCCTGAGGATCGATCGTGAGCGCGCGCACCTGCCCGCGCCCGTCCACGCGCACCCGGACCAAGCCAGCCCCGGCGCTCGCTTCGATGGTGCGGTCGGCAAGCTCCGATTGCAGCTGCTGGAGCCGTCCTTGAACCTGTTGTCCCAGCTGAAAAAGTTGCTGAAGATCGGCCATGTTTCTCCTTCTGCCTGTCTGACAGAATCCCCGGCCACCCCGATTCAGGGGGACCGGGGACTGTCGTCGACTATCTCCAAATCTAACTCATTGGCAGCCGTGTCGAGGGCGGGGTCCAGCCTGCGAAGACGGTCCAAGCGCTCAGCCCGCAAACCTTCATCTGTCATGCGTTTGGGGCGCTCGGTCTGGCCAGTCGCCGCTGGCTTCAGGGCGATTCGCACTTTGACTCTGGCCCCGAAATAGGCGCCAATCAGATCGTCGACCACGCCGAGCTGTTTTTGAAGCCCCTCGACCAGCACCGCCTGATCCGCGGCC
>DASYPD010000485.1:0-3193 GCA_036007005.1 Gemmatimonadales bacterium | reverse complement strand
TCCCCCCGGCCTCCACGCGCTGCGCTGGGACGGGCGTGACCGGCGGGGCCGCACGGTGGCCGCGGGGGCCTATCTGGTCAGGGCGGCCATCGGAGACGTGACGGTCAGCCGCACGGTGGTGCGCATCGAGTAGGATTTTGGCTTCCAAACTCTGCTGGGCAGCCCGGCATGGGCGGACTGGTTGGACAGTTCTATTGGGTCGAGAGTGTGTGGATGTCCGCGCCCTTGAACGGGCGGTGGACACATCACGGCCAGGCACCCCGGGCGACACCATCACGCTTCAGTTCCCGGCGAGCACCGTGCCGGCGGGAAAGGTGCGGGACTTCTTCCTGCTTTCCCGCGGGGTCTACTCATCGGTGCCGTCCCAGTTACAGCGAGGGGGTACGACTCTGCTGCCGACTCGTTTCGCCCTGCTCCAGAACCAGCCCAATCCCTTCACCCGGAGCACCAGCATCCGTTTCGAGCTGCCGCGGGCGGAACGTGTGCGGCTCGAGGTCTTCGACGCGCAAGGTCGATTGCTGCGGCGGCTCGCGGATGCGACATACCAGCCCGGGCGCTGGTCGGTGGAATGGGACTGCCGCGACGCGAGCGATCGTCTCGCCGGCCCCGGCATATACTTCTACCGCATGGCGACTGGTTCTTTCCGCGACCAGAAGAAGATGGTGCTATTGCCATGAGTTTGAGCCTCACTCGGACAAGGCGGCGGGCGCTGTCGACCCTCGCATTGCTCCTGATTCTCGGGTTCGGGGCGGCCTCGATCCGCCCCGCGTTGGCCCAGCTCGTCGCCGATCCGCCGGTCCGGGTGACGGGTACCGAGGCGACCGAGCGGCAGCCCTCGGTGGCCGCTCATGGCGATCGGATGATCGCGGTGTGGTATGGCGGTCCCAGCTATCCCGTGTGGTGGGCATTCTCCTTGGACCGGGGGCGAAGCTGGAGCGACGGAGGTGAACTCTTTGTCGGACCTCAGGAACAGCTTCGTGGACTTCATGCCGTATGCGCAGACTCGGCCGATAATTTTTATTTGGCGGCGCGGATGACTAAGGCAGGGGCCGGAGTGACTGTGGCGACCTTCCGCGGTTCCTTTACAGGATCGAGCCTCACCTGGCAACGGGGTGCCGATGCCATTCCGTTCCTCTCCACCGCTGCGGGATACGGGCCGGATCACCTGCAGCTCCAATGCGACCCGAGTGGCAGTCCCCTGTACTTGACTTACTTGGAGACGGTGGGGGACGAAGGAACGGTGAAGGTGGTGCGCTCGCAGGATGGCGCGCTCACCTGGACCGCGCCGGTGGCGCTGAGCGGCAACCGCTGCGACCACTCGCGCGCCGCCCTGGGGCCGGAGGGCGAGCTCTACGTGATGTGGCTGGACTCGGCGCTCGGAGAGATCCTAGGCCGCAAGTCGACGGATCAGGGGGCGAGTTTCGGGGAACCGTTCGTGGTCGGTGCGATCGAGAATAACCTCCTATTCCCGCCGGGCTGGGAAGCGTCGACCAGCCGGTATTTCTCGACCTTTCCCTATGTCGGCCGGCCGCTGGTGCTGGCGCTGGCGGTGGATGGCAGCGATACCGCGACCCGCGGCCGATTGTACGCGGCATGGAGCGAGCGAGCGAGCGGCGTGCCCGCGCCGCCGACGGGCGGAGTCCAGGAGGTGGAGCCCAACGATACCCCCGGCACCGCGACTCCGATGGCCATCGGGCAGTCGGCCTCGGGATCGATGGTGGGCCACGAGCCCTATACTGGCGACTGCGACTGGTTCCAGTTCGAGGGCCAGGCCGGCACCACGCTCTGGATGACTGGGCATGCATGTGGCTCGAGCCTCGGCAATCCGCTCACCGAGTGGGGGTGGGTGCTATGGTGTGGGACCGACACGCTGCCCCGGTTCCCGCTCGCGGGCACTCGCATTCCTTGCAGCCAGAACCGCCCGGCCTTGGTCTATACGTTGCCGGCGAGCGGGCGCTACTACGTGGACTTGGCGTGCATGGTCGAGGGCTCCATCAGCTACAGCTTCTCGCTCGGCACGCTCGAGATCTCGCCGAGCTCGGTGGCGCGGGACCACCGCGACATCGTGCTGACCGCCTCGGGGGACGGCGGGGCGAGCTGGTCGCCGAAGGTGCGGGTCAACGACGATACCGGTTACGACAATGCGCTGCCGGCGGTGGCGGTGGACTACCTGGGGCGGGTGCACGTGGCGTGGTACGACCGACGCGAGGAGCCGGAGTGCTCGGCCATGGTGCATACCCGCTGGACCTACTCGGAGGACGGTGGATTGAGCTTCGCTCCCTCGGCGCGGCTGAGTGCGGAGGGCGTGAACCTGCGGGCCATCAATCAAGGAGGAAGCAACTCACAACCCTGGGTGGTCGGGGACTACATGGCCCTGGAAGCGATCGGAAGAGAGGTGCACGCATTTTGGGCGCAGCCTGCTGCGCCGCTACCGAAACGATTCTATCCGTCGGGCGACCTCTGGAGTGCGGTGATCCACGATCTGCCGACCGCGACCCTGGTCAGGGGTTTTCATGCCGAAGCGCAGGAAGCGCTCGTGCGATTGAGCTGGGAGCTGCGGGAGGCGACCGGGGTGCGGGGATTCCGGGTGCACCGAGCCAGTGGAGCAAGCGCCGAATACTTGCCGCTCTCGGCCGCGGCGCCGTTGCCTCACGGTGACGGCGAGTACCAGGCGGAAGACCGGGACGTGCAGCCGGGGCGGCGCTATCGGTATCGGCTCGAAGTGATGACGGAGGCTGGCAGTGTCTGGGCGGGTCCGGTCGAGGTCGAGCTGCCACCGGCAGTCACGAGTCTCCGCTGGCAGGGCGCCGCTCCCAACCCGTTCACCGACTCGATTGAGCTGGAGCTCGTGGTTCCGGTGGCAGCCCGCGCCCTGGTGTCGGTCTACGACATCGCCGGCCATGAGATCAAACGCCTGCACATGGGACCACTTCCCCCCGGCCTCCACGCGCTGCGCTGGGACGGGCGTGACCGGCGGGGCCGCATGGTGCCCGCGGGAGCCTATCTGGTCAGGGCGGCCATCGCAGAGGTGACGGTCAGCCGCAGGGTGGTGCGCATCGAGTAGTTCTTCCGCCGTCTCCACGCCGGTCAGGAGCATCACTCGAGGACGAGCTGGCTTGAGTTTGGCGGCACCGGTAGGCCGGTGGTGTTGACACCCGTTCACCTGCCGTGATAAAAAATCCCGTTCTGTCCC
>DASYPD010000484.1:0-10214 GCA_036007005.1 Gemmatimonadales bacterium | reverse complement strand
TCACTGCTCACCGCTCACCGCTCACCGCCCCTAGCAGCTCCCGCAGCGTCGTCTCCCCCCGGTCTTTCGCGTACCATCGCCGCGCGTAGGCGTAGCGCTTGGGACTTGGAATGGTGGCCTTGTTGGTCAGCATCCAGCTCTGTAGCACGGCGGGGCGCGGGCCCCAGTGACCCAGCTCGCGGAATTCTCGGTCCAGCGCGATCGCGATGGGGATCGAACGAGTGCCGTTGCTGAGATAGGCGTCCATCACCTCCGGAAAGCGATCCCGCTCGAGTACCCGCAGCTCCCCGGCGTCGAGTTGTTCCGCCAGCGCGGCGAGCACCGGGACCGTATTGGCGGCGTCGCCGCACCAATCTTCGGCCAGCACCAGCAACTTCCGCAGGGGAGTACGCGCGAATTCCTCGAGCGCCCACTCCGGAAGAACCGCGCGCTCGAACACGCCCCGCCAGAGCTCAGGGAACTCCATCTCCGCTCGGAGATAACTGCGCCACGGAGTGGCCTGGGACCAGAGGGCGGGGAAGTCTAGGCTCATAACGGCGTAACCGGTCACTGGTCACTGGTCACTGGTCACTGGTCACCGCTCACCGCTCACCGCTTACCGCTCACCGCTCACTGGTCACGCTGTTCGATCTTGACTCCGAACCGCGCGAGTCCCTCGACGTACGGGCCGAACGGCACGACCTCATCGGGCGTGTGCACCCCCTTCTCCGGGATGGTCCCGTCGGCCTGCAGGAGGGCGGTGAGCGCGAGCGAGAATCCGGTGGCGCGCATCATGGCGCTGATGCCTCGCTCCCCATCGTAGTAATCCAGCAGCTCGAAGCCGACGGCCGCGCTTTTCCCGTCGCGCTCTCCGGTGACTAACACGCGGAGCGCTACCACATCGGGGCTTCCCGGCTTCAAGAGCCTGGGCCCCACCGCCGCGATGAACAGCTCGCGCGGCACCACCGGATGTCCCTTGACCGGAATCGGCGTAGTGGAGATGAGGCCGAGCTCACGGATCGGCCGCATGATGGCCGCGTGTCCCGGGTAGCGCAGCGTCTTGTACTCCATCGTCTCGATCCTGCCCTCATACGCGAAAGGCAGCGTACTGATTCCACCGCCGGTATGAAACGCCTCCAGTGTGCCTACCGGGGACGGGAATTGCTGGGTCTCCAGCTCGGAAAGCGCGTCGACCTGTACCGCCTTGCCCTGGCGCAGCACCCACGAGGGCGTGCTGTAATAATCGAGCGCGCCTTCCAGAGAATACACGATCTGGTAATTGAGCGGGGGCTCGGGATGCTGCGGCAGCCCTCCCACGTAGATCTTCACGCTGCGCGCCGGCTCGAGCCGGCGTATCCCCTCGGCCGCAAGGATGTTGACCATGCCAGGGGCGAGGCCGCAGTCGGGAATGACGGAGACCCCTCTCGCCGCGGCGTCCGAGTGCAGTTTCTGCTGGCGCAGCACGATGTCGGTATTGCCGCCGAGATCACAAAAATGGCAGCCCGCTTCGATCGCGGCGCACGTCATCGGCTCGTTGAAGTAATAGGGCAGCGCGCAGAGTACGGCGTCGTGACCCCGCATGAGGTTTGCCGCCGCCGCCGCGTCCTTCGCTTCGAGGGCCACAGGGCGCAATCGCGCGCCGGATTCCGAGAGAAACGCGGGCAGGCGGGCCGGGTGGTGATCGGCGAGCGTGACCTGCTCGACCTGGCGGTGCTGCAGGAGATGATACGCCGCAGCCGACCCCTGAAGTCCGGCGCCGAGAACCAGAAACTTCATGCTGAGCTCCGTCGAGAGTCGTGCGCTGCGGACCGAAACTGAAACAGGCGGCAAACCTAGCCGTGCGGCCTCACGCGTTCAACGCGGCGGAGTATATTCCCGAGGACATGACCGCCCTCCCTCCGCCAAAATCCGCAGCCAGTCGTCCGGCACGCTCACGGGACGCCCAGGCGACCCGCTCGCGGCTCATCCGCGCCGCGCTCGATCTCTTCACCGGTCAGGGCTTCCGCGCGACGACGACCCCGGAAATCGCGCAACGCGCCGGCGTCGCCGAAGCCACGATCTACCGGCATTTTCCCGGCAAGGATGCCCTGCTCACCGCCGCCTGCGTCGAAGCCCAGAACTTCGGTCGCGCGCTGGTGACCATGGAGGAAGCCGAGCACGACCGGGATACCCGCGCCGCGCTGGGCCGGATCGGCCGCCGGCTGGCCGAAGCCGCCGAGCGCGATCCCGCGCTGCTTCGCATGCTGCTGCGGCCGCCCGACGAAGCGCTGCTCGAGGAGCCGCCGCGGCGCGCCATGCGGGAATTCCGCGCCGCGCTCGAGCAGATCATGGCCGCGGGGAAGCAGCGGGGCCAGGTACGACCTGGCTCCGCCGAGCTGTGGGCGGCGGTCTGGCTGGCGCTGGCGGGATTCGTGGTAGAGCGGATCGCCGCGAAGGAGTGGAGCCGCGAGCATCCCAACGTGGAGCAGGCGTTGGATGCCGCGTGGGAGGCGATCGCCTACCGGCGGCCCGGTACCCCCGTCACCGTGGTGAGCTGACCCCCGCGTTGTACGTGATGAATCGCAGCCGGGAGGGCGCTGCCTTCCACGCAGGCCGGCGCGGGTAGCCTCCGCTGAGTGATCGCACCTCGAACCAGCCCTCCGCAAAATAGCCAACCGAGTCCGGGCCCCAGCGCACCGCCCCGGTCACGCCGGGTCCGAGCGGGGTCACCGAATCTCCCACGACGACGCAGAGCTCCGCGCGACAGGGGCGAACCACGCCCTGCTCACCCGGTCCGAGCAATTCCCGCGTGGCGGAATCCGCCTGCGCCCAGTGCGCGGTGTCGACCGGGACGAGCGCGGCACCTCGGGGCTCCCTCGCCATCGTGTAATAGCCGTGGGCGCGCAGCAGCACGCTCCGTCCATCCTTGCTCCAGCCGATTCCTTCCGGCCCCCCCGCGCCCGGTGGCAGCGCGCTGCTCCGCTCGGCATCGCTGAGCAGGTCGAGGACCACGAGCGTCCAGCTGACTTGATTCGCTGTGCGGCGCAGATAGGCAACGCTGCGTCCGTCGGGGGCGAGGCGCGGCATGCGCTCCTCCGCCCGATTGAACGTCAAGCGCGCGAACGTTCCGCCGCCTGCCGGCGCGGCGAAAAGATCGGTCAGTGAATCCTGCCCCTCGCCCACGGCGATGACGAAGGGCTCCTCTCCGATTGCAATCTTGTTGCTGAGGGGGGTGACGTTACAGGCTACCACAAGGTGAGCGGTAAGCGGTAAGCAGTGAGCGGGCCACCGCCGCCGCCCCCGCTCACCGCTCACCGCTCACCGCTCACTTTTCGAGGGTCTCCTTGTAGAACGTCAGGATCTTCGCCCACGCCTTGTCCGGCTGGTCGGTATCGCTGCCTTTGCGCCCGGGCTTCAGGAAACCATGCCCGGTACCGGGATAACTGTCGGCCTTGAACCACTTGCCGAGCCGATTCATCTGATCGACGACCGTGGGCAGCATGCTGTTGATGCGCGCATCGTTCTCACCATAGACGCCGAGGACCCGCGCGTTGATCCGCGCCAGGGCGGCGCTGTCGGGCGCCTGTCCGTAGCACACCACCGCCGCCTTGAGCTTCGGATTACTGGTCGCATAGCGGAAGCTTTGTCCGCCGCCCCAGCAGAAGCCGATCACGCCGATGTCGTCCTTGCGCACTGCCCCCAGGCCGTTGAGGTAGCCGTACGCCGCGTCGAGATCGGCGGTAATCGCGCTGGGATCGAGCAGCGCGATCAGCTTGCGGGCGCTATCGGGGCTCGCAGGCGACTGTCCGAATCGGGTCGACAGCAGATCGGGTGCAATCGCCACGTAGCCTTGACCGGCGAGCTTATCGGCGACCGTCGGCTCCCAATCGGTCAGCCCAAAGATCTCGTGGATGACGAGGATGGCGGGAGCCTTGTCCTTGCGCTCGGGATAGGCCACATAAGCCCGCAACGAGTCGCCGCTCTCCTTCTTGATCTTGACCCACTCGCCGTGGTTCGTCACCGCATCGTGGACGTGCGGCGCGCTCGCGGGATGCACCCGCAACAGATAGGTGCCGCCGATGCCCGCGGCGAACGCCAGCGCGCCGACCGCGAGGTGACTTGCGAAGCCATTCCGGGTACTCATAGGGCTCCTCCTCTGAATTGCGTCAACGGTCAACAGTCAACGGTATCGACCTGGCAAGAGGGTGCCCGCAAGCAGGGCAGGTCCCGTTGACTGTTCACTGTTCACTGTTCACTGTTTTTCAGCTCTTCCTCAAATTCGCCCATCGATTGAAAGCGGTCCTCCGGCTGGTGCGCGATGGCCTGCGCGATCACCCGCTCCAGCCCGGCCGGAAGCTTCGGGTTGACCTGGCGGAGCCGGCGCGGCTGGCCGGTCAGGTGCGCCAGCATGGTGTCCTGCGCCGTGTTGCCCTCGAAGGGCAGCCGCCCGGTCAGCAGCTCGAACGCCAGCACTCCCAGGGCGAAGATATCACTCCGCGGATCGAGCGGCTTGCCGCGGATCTGTTCGGGACTCATGAATTCCGGCGTCCCGAGCACAATGCCCGTCGCGGTGAGCTTGACGACTTCCGGGCCGACGACGCTCTCCTTGGCCAGCCCGAAGTCCATCACCACGGCCCGTTCCTGCCCGGGATGCTCGCCCGGGACCAGCATGACGTTCTCGGGCTTGAGATCGCGGTGCAGCACGCCCGCATCGTGCGCGTGCTGCAGCCCCAGACACAACTGGCGCAACAGGCCGACCGCCAGGGCCGTTGGCATCGGGCCGTGGCGGGTCTCCCGGCGCGATAGCGTCTCCCCCTCCAGGAAGGGCATCACGAGGTACGGCATTCCCGAGGCCTGGCCCCAGGCCAGGATCCCGCAGACGTTGGGATGGTCGAGCCGCATCGCCACCTGTGCCTCCCGCCGCAGTCGCGCCACGGCCTCCTGGTCTCCCACCAGCCGGGACATCAGCACCTTGAGCGCGACGAGCCGGCCCGTCTCGCGGTCCCTGGCACGATAGACGTACGCCATGCCGCCCTCTCCCACTCGCATCTCCATTTGGTAACGGCCGTCCAGGACGCGTCCCGAGAGGCCGGAGGCAGGATCCCCCCGGCGCGCGGGAGGAGGCCGGCTCTCGCCGGTGCGGTGCAGGCCGAACGCCCGAGGCGTGGTGGGAGGCGGCGCGCTCCCCGGGACCAGCGGGAAGCCATCTCTGGTGCAGAAGCGGGCCGGTGGCTCGAAGACAGCGCCGCAGCGGGGACAGCGAAGGGCGCTCAATCGCGATAGCGGTTCCGGCCGTCCGTTTTGGCGCGCAGGAGATTGCGATCGGCAAGCCGGAGCAGGGACTCGGCGTTGGTCGCCCGCTCGTCGGGAAACGTCGCGAGTCCGAGGCTGATCGTGATGGGAATCGGCGTATCGGCCTCGCCGAACGCCGCGTTCTGCACCCGCCGCAGCACCCGCTCGGCAAAGAGCCGTGCGCCGGCACTGCCCGTTTCCGGCAGCAGCACCACGAATTCCTCGCCACCATAGCGCGCCACCGCGTCGACCGAGCGCTGTTCGCGACGGAGCAGCTCCGCGAATTGGACCAGCACCCGGTCACCCGCTTGATGGCCATAGCGATCGTTGGCGGCCTTGAAACTGTCGATGTCGATCATCACGCAGGTGAGCACGGTGCCGTAACGGGCGGCGCGCTCGACTTCCCGCTGCAGCTTGTCGCTCAGCGCGCGGCGATTGAGCAAGCCGGTCAGCGGATCGGTCTCCGCGAGCTGCTTCATCTCCTCTTCGCGCCGGTTGCCCTCCTCGCGGTCGAGCGCTTTCTCGATCGCCGAGGCCGCCGATTCCACCACCCGTGCCGCGAAGCGCAGATCGGCGTCGCCCAGAGGAGGATCGCCCGCACCGGTGCGCAGGAAGAACACCCCGGCGCGCTCTCCGTGGATCGCGAACGGCAGCACCAGGGCGGAGGTGGTCGCGAGCCCGCCCACGCCTTGATACACGGGATCGGCCGCCACGTCGCTCACCAGCACGACTTCCCCGCCTTCGAGAGCGCGGCGAACCTCGGGATAGCGCGTCAGATCCACCGGGAGCTCGCGCAACATCGGGTTCTCCGACGCCGCGACCACGGTCCCCCGCTCGGCGCCCGCGCGCGCCAGCAGGATCGAGCAGCGGGGAATCCTGAGGCCCGCCGCCACCTGGCGGACGAGTACCTGGAAGAGCTCGCGTGGAGGGAGGTTGAGGGTGATCTCGCGCAGCAGCTCGACCAGCGCGGCCTGCGAGCGCGCCTCGGCGCGAGCCTGGTTGAGCTCGCGACCCGCGCGCAGCAGCACCCTCACCCTGGCCAGCAGCTCGCGCACGCGGATCGGTTTGTTGACCACGTCGGACGCGCCCAGACTCAGCGCGCGCACCGAGCTGTCTTCGGGCGTCGCGGCCGTGAGCACCAGGATCGGTAGATCGCGATTCTCGCGGCGCGCCAATTCGAGCAGGGACAAGCCATCCTTGCCGGGAAGCGACAGATCGAGGATCAGCAGATCGACGGCGCGGGTGGCGAGATATTCGGGCAGCCCCGCGCCGCTGGACAGAATCGCGGGATCGTAGCCGCCCTCGGTCAGCAGGCGCGAGAGGGTGCGCGCGAAGCTGTAGTCGTCATCGACGATGAGCAGATGCGGCAGCAGGGCGGCCATCTCAGGCGGTCAGCCGCGCGAACAGCTCGGGGTCCACGTTGCCTCCGCTCAAAATGGCCGCGACGGGGCCGGAGGGCTGCAGCCGCTTTTCGAGCAGCGCCGCCACGGCCACGGCTCCCGAGGGCTCGATCCGGAGTGCCATCGTCCGGAAGAGGAAGCGCACCGCTGCGGCGATCCCGTCATCGCTGATACGGAACGCGCGCCGCACCCGTTGCCCGATCAATTCCCAGGGCAGCTCTCCCACCGCCGGTGGCAGCAGCCCATCGGCGATGCTCGCGGTTCGTTCCAGCGGGATCGGCTGCCCAGCCGCGAGCGCCGCGGAAAGCTTGGCCGCGCCCTCGGGCTCGACGCCGAGCAGCTCGGCCGGGTGTCCCAGAGCCAGGGCGGCCGCGCAGCTGCCGGCCAGCAATCCCCCGCCGCCGATCGGCACCAGCAGCGCGGAGAGCTCGGGCCGCTCCTCCAGGATCTCGAGCGCGCAGGTCCCCTGGCCCAGGATCACGTCGGGATGCTCGAAAGGCGGAATCATGCTGAGGTTCTCGCGGGCCGCAAGAGCCTCCGCGGTCTGGAGCCGCTGGTAGCGATCCACCAGCACGAGCTCGGCTCCTTCGGCGCGCACCGCGTCGAGCTTGATCGCGGGCGCGTTGTCATTCATTACTATGACGCAGCGTAGTCCGAGCCGTCGCGCCACCCAGGCCACGGCGCGGCCGTGATTACCGCTGGAGTGAGCGATGACGCCGCGCGCGCGCGCGCTTTCGGGCAGGCGGGTGATGGCCGTCCAGGCGCCGCGCACCTTGAAGGCGCCGATCGGCTGCCACTGCTCGCACTTGAGCCAGACCGGCACGCCGAGCCGGCGGGAGAGCTCGGGCGCCTCGATCAGCGGCGTGCGGACGGCCACGCCATCGAGGGCGGCCGCCGCGCTCCGCAACTCCGCGAGCGTCGGCGTCTTTTCCGATCTTCCGACCTTCCGACCTTGCGACCTTCCGACTTGCGTCATTCCACGCTTTCCGTCGGAGCGGGTATCTCGTCCTCCACTACTTCGTCCGTCCCGCCTTCGTCCTCCTTGACTACCCGGGCGACATCCACCAGCACATCGCCCTCATCGAGATTCATCACGTGCACGCCCTGGGTGTTCCGGCCGATCACGCGAATGCCGTCCACCGGCACCCGGATGATGATGCCCTTCTTGGTGATCATCATCAGCTCGTCGTCGGGCAGCACTTCCTTGAGCGCCACGCAGGCGCCGGTCTTGTCGGTGTTCTTGAAGGTGATGATGCCCTTGCCGCCCCGGTGCTGCACCCGGTAATCCGCCAGCTCGGAGCGCTTGCCGAAGCCCTTCTCGGACACCACCAGCAGGGTCGAATCGCGCCGGATCACCACCATGCCGATCAGCGCGTCGGCCGGCTCGAGCTCGATGCCCTTGACGCCGGTGGTGGCCCGGCCCATCTCGCGCACGTCGCTCTCGTGGAAGCGGATGCTCATGCCGTCCTTGGTGGCCAGCACGATGTCGTTGGCCCCGTCGGTGACCTGCACGTCGATCAGCTCGTCGCCGTCCTCGATGTTGATCGCGTTGATCCCGTTGCTGCGCGGATTGCCGTAGGCGGAGAGCACCGTCTTCTTCACCGTGCCTTTCCGCGTGGCGAAGATGAGCCACTTGCTGTCGCTGAACTCGCGCACCGGCACCAGCGCGGTGATCCGCTCCTCGGGCCGGATCGCGATGCACTGCACCACCGGCTTGCCACGCGCCGCGCGGCCGCCCTGCGGGATCTCGTGAACTTTAAGCCAGTAGACCTGGCCCCGGTCGCTGAAGAACATCACGTAATCGTGGGTCGAGGCGATGAAGAGATGCTCGATCCAGTCGTCTTCTTTGGCCGTCGCTCCGGTGAGCCCGCGGCCGCCCCTGCGCTGCTTTCGGTAGGTGGAGACGGCGATGCGCTTGATGTAGCCGGAGTGGGAGATGGTGATGACCATGTCCTCTTCGGCGATCAGGTCCTCCACCGAGAACTCGTCCTGGTCGGGCAGGATCTCGGTGCGCCGCTCGTCGCCGTAATCCTTGGCCACTTCCGCCATTTCGGCTTTGAGGATCCCCATCCGCCTTTCCTTGCTCTTGAGGATGCCGCGCAGCTCGCTGATCGTGGCGCGCACCTCCTTGAGCTCGGCTTCCAGCTTCTCGATCTCCAGCCCGGTGAGCTTGGCGAGCCGCATGTTGAGGATGGCCTCGCTCTGCTTCTCGGAGAGCCCGAAGCGGGAGCGCAGCGCCTGGTCCGCCGTCGCGGTGTCGA
Source organism: Gemmatimonadales bacterium (assembly GCA_036007005.1). Classification (GTDB taxonomy): domain Bacteria; phylum Gemmatimonadota; class Gemmatimonadetes; order Gemmatimonadales; family GWC2-71-9; genus JABFSM01. The sequence continues at coordinate 1,303 of DASYPD010000484.1, read as the reverse complement.
CCGAGCCGCGGATGAGCTTGATGACCTCGTCGATGTTGTCCACCGCGATCTTGAGCCCGTCGAGGATGTGCTCGCGATCCTCGGCGGCCTTGAGATCGAACTTGGTGCGTCGGACGATGATCTCGTGCCGGTGGACGATGAAGTGCTCCAGCAGCTCCTTGAGCGGCATCACCTTCGGCTGGCCGTTGACCAGCGCCAGGTTGATCACCCCGAAGGTGGACTGCATCGCGGTGTGCTTGTAGAGCTGGTTGATCACCACCGACGGATTGGCGTCGCGCTTGAGCTCGATCACCAGCCGCATCCCGTCGCGGTCGGACTCGTCGCGCGCGTCGCTGATGCCTTCCAGCCGCTTGGCGTTGACCAGGTTGGCGATGTCCTTGTGCAGCGTCGCCTTGTTGACCTGGTAGGGCAGCTCGGTCACGATGATCGCGCTCCGCCCGGTCGAGGGCTTCTCCTCGACCACCGCCCGGGCCCGCATGATCACCTTGCCGCGGCCGGTGGCGTAGGCCTCCTTGAGTCCCTGAGTGCCGTAGATGTAGCCCGCGGTGGGGAAATCGGGCCCCTTGATGTGCTGGAGCAGGTCCTCGAGGGTCGCGTCGGGGTGGTCCACCAGGTGCTCGACGGCTTTGGCCACTTCGCGCAGGTTGTGGGGCGGGATGTTGGTCGCCATCCCGACCGCGATACCGCTGGAGCCGTTGACCAGCAGATTGGGGATCTTGGAGGGCAGTACCGTCGGCTCTTCGCGCTGGTCGTCGAAGCTGGGCTGGAAGTTGACGGTGTCCTTGTCGATGTCCTCCAGCATGGCGACGGCAACGCGGGTTAGGCGGGCTTCGGTGTAGCGGTAGGCCGCCGCGGAATCGCCGTCCACCGAGCCGAAGTTGCCCTGCCCGTCCACCAGCGGATAGCGCAGCGAGAACTCCTGCACCATCCGCACCAGCGCATCATAGACCGAGGCGTCACCGTGCGGGTGGTATTTGCCGAGCACGTCGCCCACCACCGTGGCGGATTTTTTGTAGGGCCGTCCCGGCACCAGGCCGAGCTCGTTCATCGCGTGGAGGATCCGGCGGTGCACCGGCTTCAAGCCGTCCCGCGCGTCGGGCAACGCGCGCGAGACGATCACGCTCATCGAGTAGTTGATGAAGCTCTGCTTCATCTCCTCTTCGATGGGGCGGGGCAGAATCCGTTCACGCGAATTGGGCGCGGTCATGGGCGAATCGGGCGGAGGTGAAGCATGCCGGGAAAGAACGCCCCGGAATGTTCAAATATAGGTGGGAGGTTCCCGCGCTGGCAATGGGGTACTGAG
>DASYPD010000483.1:0-3755 GCA_036007005.1 Gemmatimonadales bacterium | reverse complement strand
TGGCTGGTCTGCTGGTCGAGCGTGGGGATCTGCGGCGGGCGCTGGAGCAGGAATTCCGCGCCAAGTTGCTGCGCCTGCGTCAGGCCTTCGCGGCGCACGCGGCGGATTCCCGCGCGCTGGGCCAGGTTGCCGCCCACAGCGTCGCCTCGGTTGCCGCGCTCTTCCGGGTCGCGCTGTCGCTGCACAGTCGCGCAGTGCCGCCGACGACGCCTGAATGCCTGGCGGCAGCGGGTGCCGCACTCGGCGTCTCGACCGCTGCTGTGGCCGAGCTCTGGCACGCCCGCCGCGGGAGCGCGCCATGCAGTCCCGAGCTCTTTGAAGCATATCTTGGGGCCGTCGCCTCGGCGGTTCGCGTCATCGATCAATTCATTCCAGGAGGCAACTGATGGGGAGGGTATCGGCTATCTCGGGCCGCGGAGCGCTGGCGGTCTTCGCCCTGCTGGTGGTGGGCTGCGGCTACAACACGATTCAGACCAAGGACGAAGCGGTGAATGCGGCCGCGTCGCAGATCAAGACCCAGCTGCAGCGCCGGGCTGACCTGGTCCCCAATCTGGTGGAGACCGTGAAGGGATTCGCGAAGCAGGAGACCACGGTGTTCATCCGGGTCGCCGAAGCTCGCAGCCGGTTGGCCGGCGCCGTGCAGAGCGGCAATCTCCAGCAAATGGCGGAGGCCAATGCCGCGCTCAGCGCACCGTTGGGTCGCCTGCTGGCGATCTCGGAGAACTATCCGGAACTCAAGTCCAATCAGAATTTCCTGCAGCTGCAGGACCAGCTCGAGGGAACGGAAAACCGGATCGCCGTGGCGCGGCAGGATTACAATCGCGCCGTGGAAGATTTCAACGCGTACATTCGGCGTTTCCCCTACAATCTCACGGCGAAAGTGATCGGGCGGGGGAAACCGCGGGAGTATTTTGAGCTGACCAGCCCTGGTGCGGCGGAGGCGCCGAAGGTCAAATTCTAGTGACTAGTGAGTAGTGAGTAGTGAGTAGTGAGTAGTGAGTAGTGAGTAGAAAGCGCTAGCCCCGCGCAACTGGCGGGGCTTTCGTTCGGCTACTCACTACTTACGACTCACTACTCACTACTCACTAGTCACTAGTCTGTCACCACCCCTGGCAAGATGTATCTGCGCGGATCCACGGGTCGGCCGTTCACATGCACCTCATAGTGGAGGTGCGGCCCGGTGGAGAGCCCGGTATTGCCCACTTGGGCGATGAGCTCACCCCGCTGCACCTTGTCGCCCACTCGAACCAGGATGCGGGAAGCGTGGGCGAATTTCGTGGTAACGCCGTAGCCGTGATCGATGACGATCATGTTGCCGTAACCCGCTTCCCAGCCGCTCTGCACCACGGTGCCGTTGGCCGGGGCTTCGATCGGGGCGCCCATCGGAGCCGTAACATCGATCCCCTCATGGGGCCGCGCTTCGTGCAGAATAGGATGGACGCGCATCCGGGAGAAGGCGCTGCTCAGCCACCCCGTGGTGGGCATGATCGAGGGCGTGGCGGCGAGACGCTCCGAGTGGAGCGCCAGGCTATCGCCCGCTTCGCGGAACGAGCTCGCCAGCAGGCGGGCACGGCGGAGCAGGGCGTTGAGATCCACCCGCACGGAGGCAGCGCGACCCAGCAGCTCGCTGGACTCGCTGCTCGGGTTCGCTGTCGGCCGCGGCCCCCCGATGCCGGCCGCATACACCTGCGGATCGATCGGATCGAGATTGGCGAGCAGGCGGAGCTTGTTGTCCTGCTGCTCGAGCCCGGAAATCGTTTCGTTGAGAGTGCTCAGACGTCCGTGCAGCTGATCGAGGTCGGCAGCGAGCAGCGCATTCTCCCGCTCCAGTCGATCGGCGCGGGCCAGGTTGAGCGAGCGCCGAACCGTGGCGTACCCCAGCAGTAGCAACAGCAGGCTGGCGGCGAGCGCCACGCTCCCCAGCAACTTCAGCGCGGTATGAGAAAGTTCGATGATCTTCGTTGCGCTCGAGCCTTGCGGCACGACCACGATGGTCCAATGTCGTTTCGACATCCCGCACCCGCGACGTTTCTGGTTGCTGTATTGTCGCCTGAGACCGGGGGGCCGCCGGCGAACGAAGCTGAGTATCGGCTCGGGGGAACCGAGGCCCGCCTATAATCGTCCCCGGAATAAACCCTGTCAAGACATCGACTTGCACGCCTAAATATCTGTCATGTCATGGCTTGCGACAGCTCAGCTAACTTGTTCCGGCTTGGGGAAGAGGACCGAAGACCGGACCACCCGGTCTCCGGCGACAGGAGGATGGTCGAGCGCGGACCAATCGCCCGCGCCAGGGCTGCCCGCACGGCCGAGCGAATGCCAGAGAGCCTGGGCCTTTTCGGGAAGGAACGGAGATCCTAACACGGCGAGGCGAAAGAGGCAGCGCGCCAGACTGGCGAGCGCCTCGTCCAGCTCGGCGTCCCGGCCCTCCTTGGCAAGCGTCCAGGGCGCGGCCTTAACGATGTAGTGGTTCGCCGCGGCCACCAGCTTCCCCACGATGTCGGCGCCCTCGCGAAGCTCGAAGTGATCCATGGCCCGCGTGTAGGCCTCCACGGCCTCGACCCCGGCGGCATCGAGCGTCGTCTTCTCCTGGTGGACCGGAACGATTCCGTCCCGGTACTTGGCGAGCATGGCGAGGGTACGGGACACCAGGTTGCCCAGCCCGTCGGCGAGGTCAGCGGTATAGCGCTCGTCGAAGCGCTCCCAGGTAAAGTTGCCGTCTCCGGTGAAACCGACTTCGCGCAGCAGGAAGTAGCGCAGCGCGTCGGGCCCGTGCCGCTCGATCGCCTCGTCGACGCTGACGGCGCCCCCGGCCGACTTCGAGACCTTGGCACCTTCCCACTGCACGTAGCCATGGGCCCAGACCATCCGGGGCAGCGGCAGCTCGGCGGCCAGCAGCATGGCGGGCCAGAGGCAGCAATGCAGCCGGGTGATCCCCTTGCCGATCACGTGGACGTCGGCGGGCCAGAGCCGTTCCCAGCCGGCGGCGGGAAAGCCGGCCGCGGTGAGGTAGTTGATCAGCGCGTCGAACCACACATACACCGTGTGCTCCGGATCGTCGGGGAAGGGAATCCCCCAGGGGAAGCGCGAACGGGAGATCGATACATCCTCGAGGCCGCCCTCGAGAACCTTGCTGACCTCGTGGCGCCGAATGGCGGGCTCGACCCGCAGAGAGCCGGAGCTGATCAGCTCCAGCACGCGAGGGCCGTAGCGGGAAAGCCGGAAGAAATGATTGCGTTCCTTCATCCGGATCGGAATCAGCTCCGGATGTTCGAGGCAGCGGCCGTTGGCGAGTTGCGATTCCTGCTTGAACTCCTCGCACCCGACGCAGTACAGTCCCTCATAGTCGCCGACGAAAAGATCCTCCGGATGATGCTGCTGAATCCGGTGCAGGAATTCGGTGACCGCGGCGTGATGGCGCGGCTCGGTGGTGCGGATCCAGTCGTCGTGGGAGCAGTGCAGGGCGCGCCAGGTGGCCTCGAATCGCTCGCTGATCCGGTCGACCCAGGCTTGCGGGGCGAGCGCCGCCTGTTCGGCCGCCATCGCGACCTTCTGGCCATGCTCGTCCATGCCCATCACGAAGCGGACCTGGTCCCCGCGCAGCCTGCGGTACCGCGCGATGCAGTCGGCCCCGATCTTTTCCAGTGCGTGGCCGAGGTGGGGATCGCCGTTCGAATAATCGATGGCGGTCGTGAGGTAGAACTTGGCCACTCAGGACTCCGGCGCCGCGGGCGGAGCCGGCGGTCCGTCGCCGG
>DASYPD010000482.1:0-3080 GCA_036007005.1 Gemmatimonadales bacterium | reverse complement strand
AGCACTTCATGCACCACCGCCATCTGCTCTTCCCACTGCGGATGGCTGGCATCGATTACGTGCAGCAGGACGTCCCCCTCGCGCACCTCCTCCAGCGTAGCACGGAAACTGGCCACCAGGTGGTGAGGAAGCTTGCGAATGAATCCCACGGTGTCGGTCACTCGCACCCGGACATTCTCACCCAGGTCAATCTCCCGGGTGAGGGTGTCCAGCGTGGCAAACAGCCGGTCTTCCACGAAGACGTCGGATTGGGGAGACAGCGACCGAAGGATGCTCGATTTCCCCGCGTTGGTGTAGCCGACCAGAGCTGCCGACAGCAGCGGTTGGCGCCCGGAGCGGATCGTTTCGCGGTGTCGCTCGACATCTTTCAGTTTTGAGCGGAGCGCCGGAATCTTGCGCCGGATCATCCGGCGGTCGGTTTCCAGCTGGGTTTCGCCCGGCCCGCGCAGGCCGATGCCGCCGCGGATCCGCGAGAGGTGGGTCCACATGCGGGTGAGCCGGGGCAAGAGGTACTCCAGCTGCGCCAGCTCGACCTGCAGCTTGGCTTCCGCCGTGCGTGCCCGGGTCGCGAAAATGTCGAGGATGACCTCGGCGCGATCCATCACCCGGACCTGCAGCTCGCGCTCCAGGTTGGCGCCCTGGACCGGCGAGAGCTCCGCATCGAAGACGGCGAGGGTCGCACCCAGCTCCGCGACCCGGCTCTTGAGTTCGACCACCTTGCCCTCGCCGAGCAAGGTGGCGGGATTCGGCGCGGCCACGTGCTGGGTCAGCCGGCCCGCGACCTGGGCGCCCGCCGTGTCCACCAGCCGCGCGAGCTCATCGAGATGTTCCTGCAGGTGCTCGGCCTCCGGAGACCCCTTGCGCGGCGCGGCCACGAGGATGGCGCGCTCGATCGGAGGCTGGACGTCGATCAATTCCCGAATGGGTCACCTCGTCGTTCCCGGGTTAGCTCTCCGCTCTCCGTAAAGATAACGTCACCCTTCTCCCTGCCCCATCGCACCTTCGCGGCGTTCCTTCCAGTGCGCCAGCCGTTCCGCGACCTTCTTTTCGTACCCCAGCGTCCCGGGAACGTACGGCTCCTGGCCCCCGAGCCCGGCAGGCAGATACTCCTGCGGCACGAAATGCCCTGGATAGTTGTGCGCGTACTTGTAGTCCGCCCCGTAGCCGAGCTGCTTCAGCAGTCCGGTCGGCGCGTTGCGCAGGTGCAGCGGCACCGGCTCCGCGGGGGTGTTACGCGCCAGCTCGAGCGCGGCACCCAGCGCCTGCACGACGCTGTTCGACTTGGGCGCCGTCGCGAGATAGATCGTCAGCTCGGCAAGGGGGAGATATCCTTCCGGCGGGCCGAGCTGCCGGTAGGCCTCGCGCGCCGCCACCGCGAGCTGGAGCGCCTGCGGGTCGGCCAGCCCGATGTCCTCCGCGGCCATCGCGATCGCGCGGCGGAAGAGCACCAGGGGGTCCTCCCCGCCCTCCACCATGCGCGCCATCCAATAGAGCGCGCCCTGCGGATCGCTGCCCCGCAGCGACTTGTGATAGGCCGAGAGCAGGTTGAAGTGCGCTTCGCCCGCCTGGTCGTAGAGCGGCACCCGCCGCGCAAAGGCCTCGGCGAGCACCGCCAGCGTGAGACGCCCCCGCGGACCCACCTGCAGCGCGGCGGATTCCAGCGCCGCGAGCGCGCGGCGGGCATCGCCGTCGGCCTGCACCGCGAGCCAGCCGAGCGCGTCGGCGTCGAGCTCGAGGCCCAGCCCGCCCACACCTCGCTCCCGGTCCTCCAGCGCAGCGCGGACCAGCTGCTCGATCGCCGCAGGCGCCAACGGCTCCAGCACGAACACCTGGCAGCGGGAGAGCAGCGCCGAGTTCAGGCTGAAGCTGGGATTCTCGGTGGTGGCCCCGATCAGCGTGACGGTGCCCTTCTCGACGTGGGGCAGAAAGGCGTCCTGCTGCGCCCGGTTGAAGCGATGGATCTCGTCGCAGAAGAGGATCGTCCCCCGGCCCAACCGGCGGCGCTCTTCGGCCTCCTTGATGATCTCTCTCACCCGCTGCACGCCCTCGGTGACCGCACTGAACCCGATGAAGGCGCGGCCGGTGTGCTGCGCGATCAGATACGCCAGCGAGGTCTTCCCGGTGCCCGGCGGGCCCCAGAGGATCGTGCTGCCGAGGTCGCCCCGCCGCAGCGCGTCGCCGAGCACGCGGCCCGGCGCGAGCAGGTGCTCCTGCCCGACAAATTCGGCCAGGGTGCGCGGGCGCATCCGGGCGGCGAGCGGCGCGGGCGTCGAGTAGAGCTCCGGCGCGTCGTCGCTCACCCGAGCCCCGTCGAGCTGCGCAGCAGGAGCAGCGCCGCCGCGCCACCCAGGAACGCCGCGGTGATCCGCGCGCCGCGGCTGGACTGGACCTCGGGCACCAGGTTCGAGGCCGCGACGTAGAGCGTGACCCCCGCCGCGAGCGCCAGCCCGTATTCCGCGAGCGGCGCCACCGCCTCCGTGAGCAGCGCACCGGCGATGGTCGCGAGGCCGAGCACCAGGCCCCCGAGCAGCGCCTGCCGGCGTGCCGCGCCGCTCGCGAGCATGACGCTCGCCACCGTTACGCCTTCCGGCAGCTTATGCAGCAGGATCGCCAGAAAGAAGAGCACCCCGAGCGGGACCGAGACGAGAAACCCACTGGCGATCGCGACCCCGTCGAAAAAGGCGTGCAGGGTGAGTCCCAGCAGCGCGCTGTAGCCCGCCGAGCTCGGCACCGCGTGGGTTTCCTCCCCGAAATGAAAGTGCGGGGTGAAGACGTGCTGCGCCACGTGGACCAGCAGGTAACCCAGCAAGACCAGCATGCCGGCTGCGGCCCGGTGCGGAGCAGTGGTGAACACTTCCGGCAGCACACCTACCAGCACCAGCGCGAGCATGAATCCCGCGCCGAACGCCAGCGACATCTGGATCGCGGCCAGGCTGCGCCGCTCCGCGCGCACCACCGCCAGCGCCCCGACGAGATTGCCGAGCGCCGCGCCGAGCGCCAGAGCCAGGGGCGTCAGCGCCACGCGCGCACCAGCTCGAGCAGCCGTTCCTTGCGGTTGAGCGCCGGATCCTCCAGCACGG
>DASYPD010000481.1:0-7975 GCA_036007005.1 Gemmatimonadales bacterium | reverse complement strand
GTTTCGCCGGGCTGAACCGGAAAGACTTGCGCGCGGATCAAGCCATGACCCACCAGCGTGAGCAGGGCGGGATCTTTGAGCCGTCGGACGATGCCTTCGTAAATCGTGCGGGCCTGCTCCGAGGCCATCATCTCGCCCTTGAGCTCCCGCTCGCCCTGGAAGAGCGAGAAATCGCTGAAGACGGCCTCGCCGGGAAGCGGATACAGGTAAGTCCCCTCGGCGATCATTGACCCCGTGTTGCGGAACCGTTCCTGGACCTCGAAGCGAGCGACTCGCCCATCGATCACCGCCCGAACGCTCGAGCTGACTCGGACCAGCGTTGCGGGCAGCCGGACTTGATTGGGCGGCCGTTCGATATCGATCCAGCCCTGGCCCGCGAGAGAGGAAAGCGGAAATGCGAGCAGTAGCAGGGCCAGCGGTGTGCGAGACATCGGGTCCTCCCGGTTTTGGGGTCGGGGAGGAGATGCGGCTGGGCTTGAAAGTGACACAGGGGCGAAAAACGAAGGCCCGGCGTTCGCCGGGCCTCCAATAGCCAATAGCCAATAGCCAATAGCCCTCTTACGGCTGGAATTTCACCTTGGCGGGAGCAGTTACCGGAGCTAATCCTTGGGCTCCGGTACCGAGCTGACCGTACTGATTGTCGCCCCAGCAGAAGGCCAGATGCGTCGTGGTAATCGCGCAAGTATGCTGGTCACCCGCGGAAACCCATTGGTAGGGTCCACCTGAGACCGGCCCGGTCGGAGCTGTTCGGTTCGTCGTCGTGCCGTCTCCGAGTTGACCGCTGGCGTTGCTACCCCAGCAGTAGAGGAGGCCCGCTGCCGTCAGCGCGCAGCTGTGTGATTCTCCCGCGCTGATGCTGCTGAACGTCAAGCCGCCGGAAACCGCAACGGGGGAAGTTGAGTTGGTGGTGCCGCCGTTCCCCAGCTGGCCGCTGGCATTCCTCCCCCAACAGTACGCCGGTCCGGATGCTGCGATCGCGCAGGTGTGGTCATAACCCGCCGCGATCGTCAATGGCACGGCATGGCCGGCTATAGGGGCGGACACATCCTTGATCGTCAGACCGCCGCTAACCAGGGTCGGAACGACCTGGGTTGTGGTCGAACCATCCCCCAGCTGGCCGCTCGAGTTGAATCCCCAGCAATAGGCAACGCTGCCCGTCGGGGCCGTCGTGATCGCGCAGGCGTGCTGGCCGCCGGCTACCACGGCCTGGAAGCGGAGCCCGCCGACAACTTCGGTGGGAATCAGGATGGAGTCGACTGCGACGAGCCCGATGCCGACCTGGCCGTCACCCGAGTAACCCCAGCAATACACTCGGTCTGAGAGGGAGAGCCCACAGGTGTGATTGCGGCTCACGGCCATCATTCTGAACGACAGTGCGGTGAGTACCTGAATCGGGGCATTGGACGGGATCACGGAATTAGTGCCGAGCCGTCCGTCATGGTTGACGCCCCAACAGTAACCGACGCTTGCGAGGGTAATGGCGCAGCCGTGATAGAGATCGACCACGGTTTGCCGGAAGCTGAGATTGCCGCTGGCCGAGGTCGGCTGCGGGTAGGCGAAAACGGGTCCGCTGCCCAGAGGAGGCTGGCCGATACCGAGCTGGCCTTCCCCATTGTAGCCCCAGCAGAGCATGACATTGTCCACCGTGATGCCGCAGGTATTGCGGCCACCGGCGCTGATGCTCTCGTAATTGACATTCACGCCCGCGGTGAACGTGACGCTCAAGCCGCCGCCGCTGGCGACCACGGTGACCGGCCCGCCAACTCCGCTCGGCGTCCAGGTCGTCGTGGCTCTGCCATTCGCGTCCGTGAAGCTCGACGTCGGACTGACAGTACCGCCACCCGCCGCGGGGGTCCAAAGGATGAGCACACCGCTGACGGGGTTGCCGGCGCGGTCCGTTACCCGGACGACGAGAGGGGTGGGAAGCGTGACATCACGGGGCCCGCTCTGGCTGTTCCCGGAGACGATCGTGATGGCGTCGGGACCGGAGGGCAGTGCCGTCGCGGTGATGGTAATGGGCGCGACGCCCGTCGCGCTCACGATGACCGACTGAGTTCCCGCGATGTTGCCCAGCGTCCAGCGGACCGTGGCGGTTCCGGTGGCGCTGGTAATCGCGCTGGTGGCGCTGAGGGATCCCCCGCCCGAAAGCACCGCGAACGAGACGGTAACACCGGCCTTCGGGTTGTCCAGCGCGTCGGTCACCAGCACGGTCAAGTCCTGGGCGAGAGTGGACCCAACCACCCCGCTCTGGCCAGCCCCCGCCGCAACGAGCAGCTTGGTGGCCTGAGCACCCGTCGCCGTCGCGGTGAACTCGACGCCCGGAGCACTCGCCGAGAGCGTCGCACTCACAGTATTCACTCCGATCGAGGTACCGAGGCGCAGCGTGGCGCTCGCCTCACCGTTCTCGTCCGTAGTGCTCTCGCTCGGCGTAACGACTCCGCCGCCGGCGGTCACTTGCCAATGCACTACGAGTCCGGGGGCAGGTTGGCCGTTCTGGTCCGTTGCTCGAACCGTGAGCGGTTGGGACAACGTCAATCCGATTGGTCCGGTCTGACCTGTCCCTGAGACGATTGTGAGGGAGGCGATGCGCGGACCGGTGACCTCCTTCGCGCAACCCGCAATAATCATTGCGGCAAACACCGGGATTATGGCGAGGGAATGGCGGCCTGAACGACACTGCATATCAGTCCTCCGGATATCGGACTTTCCACGATCCTGAGCGGGATTTACTCTCCGGGACCGTCCCCCGGCGCTGGGCAGGGGGTGTGCTGCTAGGATGCTATGTCCCAAGAGCTTAGAGATTTGAGCGGGGCAGCAGGCCGGAGCCGTTCTCAGCTTCCGACCTGTTCCGCGCAAAGCTTGACGCGCCGTCGAAATTCCAGTCGAACGCGAGGCCGAGGGGCAAGTTCCGCGCCCGGGGTGCAAGCGGCGCGCTGCCGGTGCTAAAAAATGCGGCGACAGACTTGACCGAGGCGCTGCCGCTGGGCTAGAATAGCTGGCTTGTAGAGCGGCGGGACCAACGACCGTGGTGGTTGTAGCTCAATCGGTTAGAGCGCCGGACTGTGGCTCCGGAGGTTGCGGGTTCAAGTCCCGTCAGCCACCCTGGCAGCGCGTAGGATCGGCGGCTTGCGCCGGGTGGTCGCGTGGTCGGCAAGGCCGAAGGTCCGTAGCTCAATTGGTAGAGCACCGGTCTCCAAAACCGGGGGTTGCAGGTTCGATTCCTGCCGGGCCTGCGTGATGGCGCTATCGTCTAGGGGCCCAGGACACAGCCCTCTCAAGGCTGGAACACGGGTTCGAATCCCGTTAGCGCTATGATCCGCTCGGTGAGGGCCCCATCGTCTAACGGTCAGGACACCACTCTTTCAAGGTGGTAATACGGGTTCGATTCCCGTTGGGGTCATCGGATCCGCCTCTGGCGCCGCTAGCTCAATTGGCAGAGCAAGTGACTCTTAATCACTAGGTTGTAGGTTCGATTCCTACGCGGCGCACTTACTCATCCTCCACGCGACCCGGGTGCGGACTGGGTCGCGTTTTTCATCCGAACCGCTCTCATCTGCCGAGGACTGCTATGTCACACCAACGCCTGCGCGGATCGCTGCTCGCCACCGCCGTTTTGCTGGGCGCCACCGGCGCTTCCCTCCAGGCCCAGGATTTCGAAGGGGTGGTCACAGCGAAGCTCAAGTCGATGTCATCGGGCGACATGAAGACGTTTCTCAAAGACGATAAGACCAGGGTGGAGATGACCATGCAGGGCAACACGTTCGCCATGATCGTCGATCCCGCCGCGGGGGAGAGCTACATCGTCCTACCGGCGCAATCCATGGTGATGGTGATGAAGCTGTCCGACGCCGAGAAGATGGCGGACTCGCTGGTGCGGCGGACCGCCGACGCCACCGTCACCGCGACCGGCAAGAAGGAGACGATCGTCGGGCACAGCTGCGAGTACTATCGCATGAAATCGGAGAAATCGGCTGTCGACGTCTGCCTGGCCTCCGGGTTAGGCAGCTTCCGCGGCGCGGCCTCGATTTTCGGTGGCCCCCCGACGCCGGGGCGTCCCCCCGCCGCGCCGCCCGCATGGGCCAAGGACATGCTGCGTAAGGGCATGTTCCCGCTCAAGGTGAGCGATACGCTGGGGGTGATGATCTGGGAGGTCGTGGCCCTCGAGAAAAAGCCGCTCGACGCCTCGCTTTTCGTCCCGCCCGCCGACTACCGGCGGATGAACATGCCGAGCTTCGGGCGCCCGCCCGGGAGCTGAGCGTGACCATTCTCGTCACCGGCGGAGCGGGCTTCATCGGGAGCCACGCCTGCCTCGAGTTGCTGCGCGCGGGGCATGACGTCGTCGTGGTGGACAATCTGTGCAACAGCCACGAGGAGGCGCTGCGCCGGGTACGCGAGCTGGCCGGCAGGGAGCTCGTCTTCCACCGCAGCGATCTGCGCGATGTCGCGGCGATGGAGGGCGTCTTCGCCGGGCAGCGCATCGAGGCCGTGCTGCACTTTGCCGGGCTTAAGGCCGTGGGCGAATCGGTCGAGCAGCCGCTCCGCTACTGGGACAACAACGTCACCGGCTCGCTGGTGCTCTTCGCCGCGATGGCGCGGCACGGGGTGAAGCGGCTCGTCTTCAGCTCCTCCTGTACGGTGTACGGCGATCCCGCCAGCGTGCCGATCCGGGAGGATTTTCCGCTCAGCGCGGTGAATCCCTATGGCATGACCAAGCTCAGCATCGAGCGGATCCTGCACGACATCCACCAAGCCGATTCTTCCTGGGCCATCTCGATCCTGCGCTACTTCAATCCCGTGGGCGCCGATGCCAGCGGCAGGATCGGTGAGGCGCCCAACGGGATCCCCAACAATCTCGTTCCTTATATCACGCAGGTGGCCGCGGGCAAGCGGCCCAGCCTCGCGATCTACGGCAACGATTATCCCACCCGCGACGGCACCGGGGTCCGTGACTATATCCATGTCACCGATCTCGTGCTGGGCCATCTGCGCGCGCTCGAGGAGCTGCAGCAGGGCCCAAGACTGGTCAGCTACAATCTGGGAACGGGCACCGGGCATTCGGTGCTGGAGATGCTCCATGCCTTTGAGCGGGTGACGGGTCGCAGCATCGCGCACCGCTTCGTGGCGCGCCGTCCTGGTGACGTGGCGGAGGCCTGGGCTGATCCGAGCCGGGCGCGCGAGCGACTGGGCTGGTCGGCCGAGCGCGGTCTCGAGCAGATGTGCGCGGACGCCTGGCGCTGGCAGATGGGGAATCCGAACGGATATGCAAGCGGGACGTAGGAGTTGGGATGTAGGGAGTAGGGTCCTACTCCCTATGTCCTATTTCCTAATGTCCTATTTAGTAGTTCCCGCTGTGGTGCTTGCCCAATCGACTTCCTTAGCGTCCCACAGCGCGGCGCCGACGATTCATGCCGCGCACCTGACCGGCAGTATCACGCTCGACGGCAAGCTCGACGAACCAGCTTGGGCGGCGGCAACACCGGCCACGAAGTTCACCCAGTATGATCCGCAGGAAGGCGCCGCACCGACGGAACGAACGGAGGTGCGCGTGCTGGTCGGCGGGGGCGCGCTCTGGATCGGGGCACGCTTGTACGTGCGCAATCCCGCGCACATGCGGCCGCGGCTCACCCGGCGGGACGAGCCGGTCGACGGGGACATCTTCGTGGTGATCTTCGACCCCCGGCACGATCACCTCTCCGGCTACTACTTCCGTGTTTCCGCCGGTGGCGCCTTGCGAGATGCGGTGGGCACCAATTTCGAGAACCTCGATCTCTCCTGGGATGCGGTCTGGGACGCGAAGGTCCAGCGGGATTCCCTGGGCTGGACTGTGGAGATGCGGGTGCCGCTCTCGCAGCTCCCGTATGAACGCCACGGCGAAGGTGTCTGGGGCATTCAGTTCGAGCGCCTCGACTGGAACACGCAGGAAAACGATGTCTTTGCGTTTACCCCCAAACGGGAGCAAGGTGGGTCACAGCGATTCGGCCATCTGCTCGGAATGACCGAGCTGCCCTCTCCGGGACGGCTCGAGCTGCTGCCATACGCTACCTCCCGCGCGGCGCTGCGCACGGCTACCCCTGGCGATCCGTTTCATTCCGGCCACGAGCTGACCGGCGGGGCGGGGGCGGATCTCAGGCTCCGGCCTTCGAGCAATTTGATCCTGAATGCCACGGTGAATCCCGACTTCGGCCAGGTCGAGGTGGATCCGGCGGTCGTCAACCTCACGGCCTTCGAGACGTTCTTTCCCGAGAAACGACCCTTCTTCGTCGAGGGACAGGATCAATTCCGTTTCGGCACGCTGCACAGCTTCAATCCCGTTGGTGAGCCGACCCTGTTTTTCTCCCGGCGGATCGGTCGCGCCCCGCAGGGAAGCGTCGACAATGCGCTCTTTGCCGACGTTCCGGTTCAAACCACCATCGTCACTGCCGCCAAGCTCACCGGCAAGACGCCTTCCGGCTGGTCGCTCGGCCTGCTCGATGCGGTCACTGCGCGCGAGACGGCCCGGGCCGTCGGCCTCGATGGCGCGCGCAGCAGCACCCACGTCGAGCCGCTGACGAACTATTTCGTCGGCCGGGTGCGGCGGGAGAGCGGGCACGGCAATACCCAGGTCGGGGCGTTCGGATCCGCGGTTAACCGCGATGTCGCGGGATCGCCGCTCGACCCCCTGCTGCGCAGTCGCGCCTACGTCGGTGGGGTGGACCTGAACCACGCCTGGAACAGTCAGCGCTGGGCGCTCGATCTCTCGCTGGCCGGCAGTCGGGTGGAGGGCAGCACCGGCGCGATCGCGGCCACCCAGACCGCGAGCCGGCGCTATTACAATCGCCCCGATGCGCGCTCCTTTCGCTTCGATTCGATCCGCACCCGGCTCGAAGGCTATATGCTGCAAGCGGCCCTGACCCGCACGGCCGGAACCCATTGGCTCGGCAACCTCGCATTCCAGGGGGTGAGCCCGGGCTTCGAGGTGAATGACCTCGGCTTTCAAACCAACGCCGATCGCCGGGTGCTTTCCACCGATCTGATCTACCGGGAAACCCAGCCAGGGCGGCTGCTGCGGTCGTATCGCCTGGAACTGACCGGCAACCACTTCTGGAACAGCGATGGGAATCTCGTCTCCCCGAATCTCGCGGCAGATGCCTTTTTGGAATTCCATGACTTTGCGATCATGTTTCTGCGGGCGGGGCGGGTGGGTACCGCGCTGAACGATCGCCTAACCCGCGGCGGTCCGCTCGTCCGGGTCCCGGGAGCCTGGAATTTTTCCGCCTCCTACTTCGGCGATCGCCGTAAACACTATCTGTTGCAGGGGGACCTCCAGCTCACCACCGGCCGAGTGAACCCGGGGATCGGCGGCGACCTCCAGCTGAGCGTCCAGCCCAGCCCCACGTTTTCGTTCGTGCTCGGCCCGGCATTCAGCTGGTCGAAGACCAGCGCGCAATACCTCAGCACCACCGCCGATTCACTCGCGACGGGCACCTACGGGCATCGCTATGTCTTTGCGGAGCTGGTCCAGCGCCAGCTCGCCCTGGTCACCCGGATCAACTGGACCTTCACGCCGAGGCTTTCCTTCCAGCTCTTTGCCCAGCCGCTCCTGGCTGCGGGCCGCTACCAGCAGTTCAAGCAGCTCACCACGCCACGCAGCTTCGATTTTTCGGTGTACGGACGGGACCTCGGGACGCTGCAGCGTGGCAACGGGATGGTGAGCATCGATCCCGACGGGCAGGCGGGCACGGCGAATACGATCAGCTTCGAGGAACCCAACTTCAGCTTGCGCTCGCTCCGCGGCAACGCGGTGCTGCGCTGGGAGTACCGGCCGGGCTCGACCCTGTTCCTGGTGTGGCAGCAGCAGCGCCAGGATAGCGAGGCCTTCGGCGATCTCGAGCTCGGGCGTGACTTGCGTGCCCTGTTTCGAGCCGCGGGAGAGAATGTGCTGGCGGTGAAGGCGAGTTTTTGGATAGCCAGATAGTGAGTAGTGAGTAGTGAGTAG
>DASYPD010000480.1:0-4106 GCA_036007005.1 Gemmatimonadales bacterium | reverse complement strand
GGAGACACACCTGATTCTGGGGCTACGTCTGGGCTACTTTGCTGCAGATGATTTGATTGATGCGCTCAAAATGGTCGATGAGATTGGCAGACTGCTCCACGGCCTCACCGCGAGTTTGCAAAAGAAAGTGGGCAATACCAGTGGCGGTAGCAGTGGGTAGTGGCAGCACCGCCACTGCTACTCCCCACTGCCACTACTCCTTTGTCATCCTGATCACTCCCATTCCGACATCTCCCACGATCTGCAAGCTTGCACTGCTCACCTTGTCGAATGTGTCATCCGGCGTGTGATGCCACTGGTTCTCGACGCCGCCGAACGTGAAATCGACGAGATCGATGGCGCGGATGCCTTTCTGCTGCAGCGGCACGTGATCATCGGTCAGCGCGATGCCTTGCTCCGCGGGGAAGACCTTGCCATACCCGAGCCGATCGGCGAGGGTCCACACCAGATCCACCACATCCGGGGCCGCGGTCAGCGAGAGTCCTTCCTGCGGAATCCTGAGATCCTGATCTCCTACCATATCGAAGAGGACGGCAAAGCGCGGGGCGGCGCCGGGCGGAAGATGCTCGGCATAATAGCGCGAGCCGAGCAGCACGTCGGTATCCGTGTCGAAATTGCCGTAGTCCTCCCCATCAACAAAAAGGAGATCAACGCCGATCTCGGGCGGGACTTTCCTGAGCGCATCCGCCATTCCGAGTAACACGGCAACGCCGGACGCGCCGTCGTTCGCGCCCGGCACGGGCAGTGTCGAGTCGCGACTATGGGGTCCGTCGGCTTTTGGCCTGGTATCCCAGTGCGCCAGGAAGAGCAGCCGTGTCGGCGCCGCAGGCTTGAAGCGGGCGACAAAGTTGACCAGGCGGAGGGAATCACCCTGGGCGCTCCGGTGCACCCAACGCTGCACGAGAACCGTATCTGCCCGGGCGCGCAGCAGACTGTCCAGCCAGGCGGCCATGTGCTCATGTCCCGGCGTGCCCGGAATGCGCGGTCCGAAGCCGAGCTGGGTCTGGATGTAGCGGAGCGCGGCCGCACCGTCGAACTGCTTAGGCGGGAGGGCTCCCTCGCTGCAACCGGCAACTAGCGTCAAGACGAAGGTTAGCGAGCGCATCGGCGTAAAGGTAAGCGGTGAGCGGTAAGCGGGAAGCGGGAAGGGGGTAGGGCCCGCTCACCGCTCACCGCTCACCGCTTACCTTTGAGGGATGCGGCTCCTGCGACGCCACTTGCTCCGCAACCTCGCCGGCCCCTTCCTGTTTGCCTGGATCGCGCAGACCGGAATGCTGATGCTGAATCAGCTCTCGCGCCGCTTCGGCGATCTGGTCGGGAAGGGCCTGCCCTCGGGCGTGATCGCGGAAGTGCTGTTGCTCTTCGTCCCGTTCATCGTCGCGCTCACCCTGCCGATGGCCATCCTGGTGGCGGTGCTCTACGGCTTCAGCCAGATGGGCACGGACAACGAGCTCACCGCCATGCGCGCCAATGGGGTGAGCGTGCTGCAGATGCTGCGGCCGGTCCTCGCGGCGGGCGTCCTGCTCTCCCTCGCCAACTTTGTCTTCATCGATCAGGTATTGCCACGCACCAATCTCCGGCTGCTCAACCTGCAAACCGACATCGCGCAGAAGAAGCCGACCTTCTCGCT
Organism: Gemmatimonadales bacterium; assembly: GCA_036007005.1. Taxonomy (GTDB): domain Bacteria; phylum Gemmatimonadota; class Gemmatimonadetes; order Gemmatimonadales; family GWC2-71-9; genus JABFSM01. The sequence goes on along the minus strand of DASYPD010000480.1, from coordinate 2,476 downwards.
CAAAGAGCAGACGATCAACAACCTGCCGCAGTCCCAGTATTTCCTGCAGGCGAGCCGGATCGAGCCCGGCACCGGCAGGATGCGCGAAGTGGTGATCTACGACATGAGTCCACCGCTGGGACGCCGGGTGATTTACGCCGACAGCGGCTACATGAGCTTCGAGCATCACGAGCAGGACTTGAGCATCCGCTTGTACCTGGGCCGGGTCAACGAGTACAAGAGCGCCGAGCCGGCGACCGTGACCGTCACCCGCTTCCAGCGCAATACGATCCTGGTGCGGAGCATCCAGAACGCCTTCCGGCAGAGTTTCGGCACGGTGCAGAAGGGTGATCGCGAGATGACGACCTGCGAGATGAGGGACCACGTCGCCGCGTCCCGCCAGGAAGCCGACCGAGCCGCCGCGAAACGCGGGGCACTCGCCCGAAACGATCTCCGTGCGCTGCTCCGTTTGTACAGCCTCCCCCCCTCCCCGGCCGCAGCCCCGGCCGCCGACTCGGCCACGGGGCCGCGGCATTGCGGCGTCTGGCGCCGCTTCGAGCGCTGGATGGGGCGCCTGCTGCTCCCGAGAGTGGCGGCTGCGCAGCTCCCGATCACGCCTCCTCCCGTGCCTCCCCCGAGCCCCGCGGCCGATTCAACACGGCTGGCCGGTCCTCCAGCCGCGGCGTTCTCCACTCTCAACGAGGTCACCGCGGTGCGCGACGAGGAGGCGTTTGCCATCCGGGATGTGCACCAGTACTCGGTCGAGATCCACAAGAAGTTCGCGCTCTCGGTGGCCTGCATGAACTTCGTGCTGATCGGCATCGCGCTGGCGCTCCGCTTTCCGCGCGGCGGGATCGGGCTGGTGATCGGCGGGAGCCTGGTGATCTTCGCGCTTTTCTATGTGGGCTTGACGGCAGGAGAGAACCTGGCCGACCGCGGGAGCATTTCGCCCGCGCTCGCGATGTGGCTCCCCAATGCGATCGTGTTCGTGGCGGGTGTGCTGGGCCTGGTGCGGGTCAACCGGGAGTTCGGGTCGACGCGCGGCGGAGACCTGGCCGATCTGGCGGATACACTGCTGGGCTGGATCCGGCGGCGGCGGAGCTGACCGGATGCGCACGCTCTCCCGCTACGTACTGTGGCAATGGCTGCGGATCTTCCTGCTCACCGCCGTGGGACTCCCCTTCGTCTCAGTGCTGACCCAGCTCACCGACAATCTGCGTAAGTTGCTGGAGCGGAACCTGAGCGCGTCGACCATCGCGCTGAGCTACGTGTACGCTTTGCCCCAGAATGTCGCGCAGATGATGCCGGCGGCTGCGCTGTTCGCGGCGGTCTTTACGGTGGGGCCGCTGGCCCGCCACTCCGAGCTCACCGCGGCCAAAGCGGGCGGGATCAGCTTCCATCGCATCGTGCGACCGCTCTTTCTCGTCTCCGCGCTCGCGGCCGTGGTGTGCTTCCTGATCGGCGAGTGGGCCACCGAAGCCACCACCCGCCAGCTCGAGCTGCAGAAGGAGCGCCAGGCCCGCAACGTCACCTCGCGCTACAACTTCGTGTACCGCGCGCCCAGCGGCTGGGTCTATACGATCCGGCTGCTCAGCACCAGCGACAATCAGCTGCAACAGGTCGTCCTCGAGCACGCGGTGCGGGACCCGCAGGCGCCGCTCTTCTCCATCACCGCCGACAGTGCGCGCTGGGACCCGTCCCGCCGGCGCTGGCGCTTCACGAGCGGCGCGAGCCACCTGCTGTCCCCCAGCGGCGAGGCGCTGTCGCTCAGCTTTGGCGAGCTGTATCTGCCGTCCTTCCGGGAAACTCCACGCGATCTGCTGATCGAGCCGAAAAACCACTCCGAGATGACCTACAACGAGCTGGGCCGCTACATCGCCTCGCTCAAGGCGTCGGGGAATGACACCAAGAAGCTGCAGGTGGAACGGGCGGTGAAGCTCGCGCTTCCCGCCGCTTGTCTCATCATCGCGCTCTTCGGCGCCCCCCTCGCGGTCTCCGCGCCCCGGGCCGGTCCCGCGGTCGGCATCGCGATCAGCCTGGGCACCACGCTGGCCTATCTGCTGATGATCAACTTTTCCCAGGCGGTCGGGGCGTCGGGCGTGCTGAACCCCGCCGCGGCAGCGTGGCTCCCGAACGCGGTGTTTCTGGGGCTCGGTGTGTGGCTGTTGGCGCGGGTGAGGACGTAGACGAGCCGGGGAGCTAGGGAAGTCCCTAGCTCCCTAGCCCCTAGCTCCCTAGAAGATGTACTTCCCTCCGAACTGAATTCTCCAGCGCGACGATCCCACGCTCACCCGGCGTACCGCCGGCATCACGGCGGGCACCGTATAAACGCCGCGGTCATCCGACTGGGTGGCGGTTCCGCGCGTGTCGTACGCCGTGGTGGACATGGTGGTCAAGCTCACCTGCTCGAAACCCGCGGTGGAGCGCTGCAGGCCCCAGTCCCGGTCGAGCAGATTGGCAAAGTTGAAGACGTCGGCCGTGATCTGCAGGGACTGCA
>DASYPD010000479.1:0-2355 GCA_036007005.1 Gemmatimonadales bacterium | reverse complement strand
TTGGACCCACGGTGAGGAGCTGGGATGGGCTCATCGGTGACGTGCTGGCGCCTTTCCACATTCCACTGCGTCCGGGTCGTGCCTTCAGCCTGGCCCGGTTCGGACTCGATGCATTCCAGCCCGCGACCTGGCTGGCGGGGTCGTTCAAGCACCCGCAGTCGCGGGCCCTCTTCGCGGGCGCCGCGGCGCACTCGCAGTTGCGGCTGGGCGAACCAATCAGCGGCGCGTTCGGCGTTCTGTTCCTGGCGAGTGCTCACGCGGTCGGCTGGCCGTTTGCTCGCGGCGGATCGGCGCGGATCGGTGAGGCGCTCGGCGCGGTGCTGACTGGGCTCGGAGGCGAGGTTTCCACCAGCCGCCTGATCAGCCGGGTGGAGGACCTGCCGCTCAATCGGGCCACGCTCTTCGACGTGACGCCGCGCCAGCTGCTCGCCATTGCCGGGGACCGGCTCCGCGGTGGCTATGCTCGGAGCCTGCGTCGGTTTCGGTATGGGCCGGGCACCTTCAAACTCGACCTCGCCCTGGACGGCCCGATCCCATGGCGCAATCCGGCCCTCGCGGAGGCCGGCACCGTCCACCTGGGTGGCACGTTCGCGGAGATCGCCGCCGGGGAAGTCGCGGTCGCCGCGGGTCGAGTGCCGGATCGGCCCTTCGTCCTGCTTGCACAGCAGTCCCTATTCGATCCGTCCCGCGCCCCGGCGGGCCAGCACACCGCGTGGGCGTATTGCCACGTCCCGAACGGATCGCCCGTGGACATGAGCGAGCGGATCATCAACCAGATCGAGCGCTTCGCGCCCGACATGCGCGATCGGATCATTGGGCAGCATGCCATGGGGCCTGCCGACCTCGAGGACTACAACGCCAACTACGTGGGCGGAGACATCAACGGGGGACGCCAGGATCTCGGGCAGCTCTTCACGCGGCCAGCGATCCGCGTCGATCCATACGCGACCCCGGATCCCGCGATCTTCCTGTGCTCGTCGTCGACCCCTCCCGGCGGCGGGGTCCACGGCATGTGCGGTTACCACGCCGCGCGCTCAGCGTTGCGTCGCGTTTTCAGCTAGGCGCCCGGGCAGTCCTCGTCACTCGTCGAGACGGGGTTCCACTGTGGGTAGCGCTATGACGCACGGCTGCGGTCGCCGGGCCCCATCTCCGCAAGCCGCTTGTCGTGTCACCAGCACAGCTGGAGAAACGGCTCTCCGCTGGGGCTCACGGTCAGCCATAGCGCGTTCCCGTGTGTCGTAGCGCCACCGTGGCTGGAACTTCGGGTGGAGAGCCTGGTCAGACGCCCTCGCTCGAGAATCACACGACGAGCACGCCATTCGCGCCCGGCATCCGCCCCGCCCGAAGGTGAAACCCCAGCTCGCGCGAATCCAGCGGAAACGAAGGCGCCAAGCTCGCTGAGGCCTGTTGAAGTGCAGCCCGGTTGTGCCTCGTGCGTGCCACCACCAACACCGCGCGGTCCAACCCAGCGGCCTGCTGTTTGAGCAAGGCCCCGCGCACCTGAGCTTGGGCGTCAGTGAGCCGCGAGATGACCTCCAGACCGATCCGGATCTCGTCCCGGCTAAGGACCGCATCGAACGCACGCCGATCCAGCGGGTCCGCGCTGACCGGGACCTCGGTTTGCCACGCCCATTCCTCCCCAATCGTCGCTCGCGCTCGTACCAGGATCCGCAGCTGGCCGGCGTCGCGCAGCGGTGACCCGCCAGCGTATGCACGCGGCGTGACATCGAGTCCAACGGCGGCGCCCCATCTCGCCAGCTGAATCGGGTCTGGCAGGAGGTCGCCCAGCTCCCATGCGGAGACGAGTTGCGGCGAGCGGCCGAGTGCCGCGGCGACGGTCCGCTGAGACGTTCCAGCCGCCTGCCGAGCAGCACGCAGGTCCCGCAGCACCTCGTCGAGCTGCCATCTCGCGCGGCGCTCCGCATCGCGAATCGGATCACGTCTGATTGGCATGCCCAAGTCTTGCGCCTGGGCGCTTACCGGCGAATTTCGCGCCAGTTTCCAGTCTGGCTGGTGCTACGGCGCACAACGCATCGGATGTGGCCACTCGGAGGGTCTTCGTGCGCCCAATGACCAGCGGAGCTGGCGCAGTAACCCCGGGAAGGCATGGCCATCGGTCCAAGCGCGGCCGTACTGGTCATAGCTCCATCAGGGCTGGAACTGGCGGGCGGGACCTGCCCACTGTGTCGTGCCACGCACCAGTCGCCGCTGCTACACTGACCCCGCCGCGCACAGCGGCACCTATCAAGAGTGGCCCGAGAGCCCTGGCTCAATGACGGCCCGGCAACTGACCCGTCGCCCTCACGGCGGATGCGGTGCCCCTGCCAGGACCGATAGGAGGTCGAGGAGATTACC
>DASYPD010000478.1:0-5040 GCA_036007005.1 Gemmatimonadales bacterium | reverse complement strand
TGAGCGTTCCACGGATCCCCGGACGATTCGGCTCGAAGGCATGGTCGCGCTTTCCGCTGGGCAGCTCCGCCTGACGGTCCAGGAGCGAGGTGGCCAGCCGCTCGGTGACCAGCTCATCTCGGCCAACGACTCGGGACCCGTGGAGGACTGGCGCCGGTTGGCCGACACCGTCGAGGCCAAACTGGTCTACGCGATCTGGAATCGCGCGGAGCATGATCCCTACTTCCCCGTCAACGCCATTCCCTCCGACGCCGGCCGCCGGGCGCAGCTCGCGAAGGCGGAGCAGTTCTTCTCTCTGGGGCAGTGGGAGAACGCGCAAGACGCCTACCGGGCCATCCCAGGGACGTGTCTGCTGTGCATCTTCCGTTCCCACGACATCGCGCGCTGGTTCGGACTGCCCCAGGACACGCTGGGCCTCGCGTTGTTGCAGCGCGCCGATTCGAGCTTCCCTCCGCAGTACCGGCCGCTGATCCATTCCTTCACGACTCCCGCTCCGGCGCGCTTCGATACCCTCGAGAGCGCGAGCAGGAATTGGAACTGGTTCTTCCTGGCACCCTTCGAATTCGCTGACGAGCTGTTCCACCGCGGGCCGCTCTACGGGCGGCTCCGCGCGGAGGCGATCGATCCTTTCCGGCAAACCTTGCTGGCGCGGCCCCGCTTCTGGCCCGGCCTTGAGCACCTGACCTGGTTGCTTATCAGCGAGGGCGACAGCGCGGGAGCCAAGCAGACGCTCGATTCCCTCCAGGCGCAGCCGGCCGCCAGCGGGTTAGCCGTCGCCCTCGCGAACTTGCGCCTGCTGGGATTCCACTGGCGCTTTCTGCCCCCAGATGCCGCGCGACAGTTTTCCGCCGCCCTGCTCAAACAACCAGAAATCCTCCACTATCGCGATGCGGCTGCCGGCGCGAGGCTCCTGATGAGCATGGATGCGCCGCGCGGCGCCTTCGAGCTGGGCGGAATGTTCGCCCGCTGGCGCGAGCGGGAGGACGCCGCGCTGCCAGGACTGCTGGCGCAGCTCTACGGAGCCGCCGCCCTCGGCTGGCTCGATTCCCTCACGGTGATTCGGAAGCGCTTCGCCCGTTTGCCGCAGGCTCCCGCCTACGAGTTGCTCGCCCTCGAGTTGGAGGCGGTCCTGCGCGCCTTCGATCCCAATCCGGCGGTGCGCGACGCCGGAGAGACCCGGCAGGAGCTCGAGCGGGCAGCGCGCCGGCTCACCGCCGATGCCGGACTGCACGCCCGCGCGACCTGGATGCTCGGCGTACTGGCTGCGCGCCGCGGCGATACCACCACCCTGTCCACGGCTCGGCGCGATCTGCGCGGACAACCCTCTCAACCGTGGCTTGGCAGAATCCTCGATGCGGCGCTGGCGGGCCTGACGGAGCCGAGCGGCGCACTGGCGCTGCTGCGAGACGCCCCGCCGCTCGATCGTGAAGTGGACTATGCCGACCCGCTCGAGGATGCGGTTGTCCATCTCTTGCGCGCTGCGTTCCAGGAGCAGCTCGAGAGCCGTCCGGAAGCGCTCCGCACCCTGCGCTGGCACGAGCATAGCCAGATCGGGGGACACCTGACCGGCGAGCCGCAGGCCGGGGAGCTGGCGTGGGCCGTGGGGACACTCGCGCGCTGGAAGCGCGGCGAGCTGCTCACGGCGATGGGTGTGAACGACAACGCCGAGTGGTGCAGCCTCAATCGCGGCATCGCGCGGCTCTGGGCCGCTGGTGACTCGGTATTCCGCGCCCGCGCCGCAACGGCCAAACACGCCGCGGATTCGGCACCGTGCGGTACCGCTCCGTGATCAGCTGCCGCGTCCTCGGCCCGGTCAGCCTGGAGGTCGACGGAAAGCCGGCTCCACCCGAGCTCCTCTGGCGCAAGCACCTCGCGCTGTTGATTTACCTCGCGCGCTCTCCCAAGCGCGCGCGCACCCGCGAACACCTCATCGGCTTGCTGTGGCCGGATAAAGACGAGAGCGCCGCGCGGCATTCACTCAACGAGGCCCTTCACGTGCTCCGGCGCGCCGCCGGCGAGGACGCGCTCGAGGCCGCGGCCGGCCAGGTCCGGCTCGCCGACGCCGCGGTGAAGCTCGATGCCGATCAGCTCGAGCGCTGGATCACCGAGCAGGCCTGGGCCCAGGCGGCGGACATCATTGCGGGAGAATTCCTGGAGGGCTTCGGAGTGGCGGGCGCGGCGGCCTTCGAGGATTGGCTCACCGCCGAGCGCGCACACTGGCGCCAGCGCTCACTGGCAGCCCTGCTCGGCCGCTCCGAGTCGTTGCTTCGCCAGGGCGACTCGGCTGGTGCGCTCGCGGCCGCCCGCCGGGCCGAATCGCTCGATCCGCTCTCGGACCTCGTCGCGCGCGCCGTCATGACGGCGCATGCGGTGCAGGGGGAGGGCTCCGTGGCGCTCGCGCACTATGAGCGCTTCGCGGCACTGCTCTCCCGCGAGGCGGGCAGCGTCCCCGCCGAGCCCACGCGTCTCCTCGCCGACCGCATTCGCGAGTCGAAAGGTCCCGGACCCGCACCAGCTCCTCCTGGCGAGATTGAGCGCCGCCGCGCGCCACTCGTGGGCCGCGCGGCTGAGCTCGCCGAGCTGCTGGCGCACTGGGACCGTTGTCGCGGCGGGGCCGGAGCACTGGGGGCACTGGCCAGCGCGATCGTGCTGCGAGGCGACTCCGGCAGTGGCAAGACGCGCCTGCTGGAGGAATTCGTCAGCCGCGTTCGGCTTTCCGGTGCGGCGGCGGCATTCGTCCGCGCGATAGAGGACGACCGGGCCCAGCCGGGCAGCGGCCTGCTCGGCTTGGCCCGCGGCGGCCTGCTCGGCTCTCCTGGTATTCCGGGCGCGGCACCGGAAGCGCTCGCGGCTATCGCCGAGTTCCTGCCCGAGTGGGCCGAACGCTTCCGGATCTCGCCTGGGTCGGGAAAGCTGTCGCTGCCCCAGGCGATGCGGGCCGTGCTCGAGACGATCCTCGAGAGCGGGCCGCTCCTGCTGGTGGTGGACGATGCGCTCTGGATTGATCGCGAGTCGCTGCTGGCGCTCCATGCCGCGCTGCGTGACTTCTCCCGGGCGCCGCTCTGTCTCGTAATGGCGGTGCTGCCCGAGCCCGCTCGCGAGGAGATCGATGAGCTGCGCCGCCGGCTGGGACACGATCTCCCGGGCAGCTGCCTTTCGCTCGACCCCTTGGATGCGGCGGCAGTGAAAGCGCTCGCGGCCTGGGCGTTGCCGGGTTATGACGCCATCGCGCTCGAACGGGTGTGTCGGCGCGTCGCCAGCGACTCCGCTGGCTTGCCCCTCCTCGCCGTGGAGCTGCTCTCCGCCGTGGCACAGGGGTTGGATCTGCAGCAGGGCTCCGCCGCCTGGCCCCAGCCCTTTCGCACCCTCACGCAGACACTCCCCGGTGATCTTCCGGACAGCGTGATCGCCGCCGTGCGAATCGGCTTTCGCCGCCTGAGCCAGCCCGCGCAGCAGGCTCTGTTGGCGGCCGCGGTGCTGGGCGACCGCGTCACCGAACCGCTGCTCAACCGGGCGACCGGGCTCGAGCCCGCCGCGCTGCACGCCGCGCTCGATGAGCTGGAGTGGCAGCGCTGGCTCCAGGCCGACGCGCAGGGCTACGGCTTTGTCGCGCGGCTCACGCGCCAGGTCATCGCGCGCGACATGCTCACGGCTGGTCAGCGCAAGCGGATCCAGGAGCGAGCCGGCGTGCTCCCCTCTGCTTAGCTTCCTCCTCATCCCCTGCGCCACCACACCCTTGGGAGGTGCTGCCGTGTCCGCCAGCGTAACCTCGCGCCTCTCGAGCCTCGTGGCAGCGGCCCTGCTCGTCGCCTGCGGCGGTTCCACCGCGGTTATCAATCCGCCGCCTCCACCTCCGCCTCCGCCCCCGCCGCCGGGTCCGCCAGTGGCCGCCGCGACCGTGGAAGTGCGCGACAACTTCTTTGCTCCGGAGACCGTCCTGCTCCTGGTGGGGGGCCAGGTCACCTGGAGCTGGGTCGGTCAGGGCCACAGCGTGACCTCGGTCCTGAGTCCGTCCTTCGCGCCCAGTAGCGCCGTCCAGAACGCGCCATTTACGCATGGGCCCATCACCTTTCCGACCGCGGGGAGCTATCGCTACATCTGTTCGGTTCACGGCAGCCTGTCGAACGGTCAGACGGCCGGAATGCGGGGGGTCATCGTCGTGCAGTAACGCTGAGCTGCCCGCTAGATTAGGGTGACGTCCCGTTCCCGGAGCGGACCATGCGGAGCATCACCCTCGGACTGGTTCTCCTGTTGGCGGCACGCGCGGAGCTCTCGGCCCAGAGCGAGGAAGCGCGGGTGCTGGCGGTGGTGCGGCAGTTGTTCGACGGCATGAAAGTGCACGACACGGTGAGGATGCGCGCGGTGCTTCACCCGCAGGCGCGGCTGGTCTCCTCGGGGATGAAGGACGGAGCGCCGACGGTGAGCGTCGAGACCACCGAAGGCTGGCTCACCGCGGTGTCGCGCGGAGTCGAGCCCTACGATGAGCGGATCAAGAACCCGGTGGTGCAGGTGGACGGGGGCCTGGCGTCGGTCTGGGCGGAGTATTCGTTCTATGTCGGCGAGAGATTCTCCCACTGCGGGGTGGACACGTTCCATCTGGTGCGAACCGCGGAGGGCTGGCGCATCATCGACCTCGCCGACACCCGCCGGAAGGAAGGCTGTCTGCCTTGATTCCCGCTCACCGCTCACCGCAGTCTGACCCTCCCCATAACCCGCACCGTGATCGCATCCACCGGCGCTGAATAGAGCTCGCTGCTGAGCTCCAGCACCTGATTCGGCGTCCAGCTCAGCCCCGCGAACAGCACCCCCCGGTCCAGATCGACAATCACCCGCCGCCGGTCCACCGAGCCGAACTGATTCGTAAAATTGACCCGGAATCGCGGGGCGAGATGGCTGTAGCCGGCGCCGAGATAAGGCCGCAGCGCCCCGCCCAGCGGCCACCCCACCGCGGCGGTCGCCCCGAAGACGTTGGGCCTGAAGGCGTCGTTCGAGCGGGCGCCCTGGTAGCAGGGGCTGCTCGCATCCTGCAGCGCGGCGTCG
>DASYPD010000477.1:0-4850 GCA_036007005.1 Gemmatimonadales bacterium | reverse complement strand
GGATGGCGCGCTCACTCCGCTGCCGAAGCCGTCCGTGGATACCGGTGCGGGTCTCGATCGCATCGCCGCGGTACTGCAGGGGGAAGATGACACCTTTCACAGCGACCTGTTCCTGCCTGTGCTGGACGAGGTGGGACGCCTGATCGGAAAGCCTTATCCGCGCTCGCTGGCGGGGGAGGGAGCGTCGTTTCGGGTCTTGGCCGACCATGCGCGCGCGGTAACCTTCCTCATCGGGGACGGCGTGTATCCGAGCAATGACGGGCGGGGCTACGTGGTGCGGCGCATCCTGCGGCGCGCGGTGCGGCACGCCTGGCTGCTGGGACGCCGGGAGCCGACGCTGGCGCCCCTCACCGAGATCGTGGTGCAACAGATGAGCGGGGTGTACCCCGAGCTGGCGCGGCACCGTTCGGAGATCCGCAAGTGGACCGAGGCCGAGGAGCGCCGCTTCCTCGAGACCATCGAAGGCGGGCTGAAGCGGCTGGAGGAATTGATTGATGCCGGCTTCGAGACGATTCCGGGCCCGGACGCGTTTCGCCTGTATGACACCTATGGATTCCCCGTGGATCTCACGCAGCTGATCGCGGCGGAGCAGGGGGTCGCGGTAGATCTCGAAGGTTTCGAACAGGCGCTGGCGGAGCAGCGCGAGCGGTCGCGCTCGGTGAGAGGAGTCACGCTTCAGGAGTCAGGGGTCAGGGGAACTGCCGTGCGCATCGGTAAAAAGCCCAAGTGGCACATCCTGCGGCGCGGCAAGCAGAAGTTTGTCGGCTACGAAGCCACCGAGGCGGAAACGGAGCTGCTGGCCTTCCGGCAGGAGGGGAAGCGCGTCGAGCTGATCCTGCGGGAGAATCCGTTCTACGTGCAAGGCGGCGGCCAGGTGAGCGACACCGGTCTCCTGCGCGGCGTCGGCTGGGAGCTTCCGGTGGAAGAGGTGCAGAAGGAAGATCGCGGTACCGCGCTGGTCGGCACCTTCGCGGTGGAGTTCGAGCCGACGGCCGTCAGCGCGGTGGTGGACGCGCCGCGGCGCCATGACATCGAGCGCAATCACAGCGCCACGCATCTCCTGCACGCGGCGCTGCGGCGCCACCTTGGTGCGCACGTGCGCCAGCAGGGTTCGCTGGTGGCGCCCGAGCGGCTCCGCTTCGACTTTTCGCATCACGGGCCGATCGAGCCCGCAACGCTCGAGCTGATCGAGCGAGACGTGAACGCGGAGATCTGGGCGAATCACGCCGTTACCACGCGCCAGATGCCCTATCCTGAAGCGCTCGCGCTCGGCGCGATGGCGTTCTTCGCGGACAAGTACGGCGACGAGGTGCGCGTGGTGCAGATGGGCGACTCGCTCGAGCTGTGCGGCGGCACCCATGTCGGCACGACGGGCGCCCTCGGGGTGTTCCGCTTTACGCAACAGAGTGGCGTTGCGGCCGGAGTGCGACGGGTGGAGGCGGTCACCGGCCCGACGGCGTATGCCGTGCTCACCGAGCTGGAGCACCGGCTGCGCCAGGCGAGCGAGCTGTTGCGCGCGCAACCGGAGCAGCTCGCCCGTCGCATCGAGCAGCTTCTAGCCGAGCGCGAGAAGCTGGAAGGCCGGCTGCGGGAGATGCTGCAGCGAGGCGGCGGCGACGGTGCGGGTCAGGAGCTCGAGGTTCACGGGGTGTCCGTCACGCTGGGAGAGACGACGGCGGAGGACCGCGAGGAGGTCGGGCAACTCGCCGACCGGTTCCGGGCGGCCAAGCGGAATGCCGCGCTGATCCTCTTCGGCACGGCCGGGCGCGGCGCGATTCATGTCGCGCTGACCGACGACCTGGTGCAGCGCGGCCTCACGGCGGGCAACCTCCTCAACCGGATTGCAGCGGTGAGCGGCGGCAAGGGCGGCGGCCGGCCCGCCTTTGCTTCCGGCAGCGCGGGCGACCCGGCACGACTTTCGGCTGCGCGCGAGGCCACCCCCCGGCTCGTTGAGGAATGGCTGGCCGGGGTTTGACGGCGGAGCGCTGGTTCGAGGAGCAGAGTGCCGGAGCGCCGGAAGTGCTCCGCGAGAAGGCGCGGGAATATCTCCGGGCGGTCGGGCCATCGGGTGATCGGGGCGGGCCGGCCGAGCGGCTGGGGGAGGCGGCGCGGGCCGCGCTGGACGCGGTGGTTTCCCAATCGGGCGATCGCTCGGTAGCGCTCGACCTGCTCGCCGCGGATGCGCTGGTGACCCTCGCGCTCAAGGCGCGCGCGCGAGAGAACCCGGCAGGGCTCGCCCGCTTTGCCGCGGAGCTCCTGGCGTGATCGATCTGCACTGCCATCTCCTGCCCGGGGTGGATGACGGCTCTCGCTCGCTGGAACAGTCGGTGCGCGTGCTGGAGGCGATGCGGGAAGGGGGCGTGACCGCGGTCTGTCTCACCCCGCATCTCAGTATGGGACGGCTCGCCGCCGGGGGCCGGCCGGCCTCGCACGATGCCGCCTTCGATAGCCTCAGCGCGAAGGCGCCCGAGGCGATCGCTCTGTACCGCGGCGTCGAGCTGATGCTGGACCGCCCGGTCAGCGCCGAGCTGCTGGACCACCCCGGTGTGCGACTGGGCACCACGCGCTACGTTCTGGTGGAATTCCCGCCCGCGCTCGCGGTCCCCGCCATCAGCAGTGCGCTGCGCCATGTGAGTGAGCTCGGGCTGTTGCCGCTGCTGGCCCACCCGGAGCGCTATGCGGGGTGCCGGCCCGAGACCGTGCGAGAATGGAAGGCGGCCGGCGCCGTGATGCAGGTGGACGCCACGACGCTGCTGGTGACGAGTGGGCGGGGCCAGCGCGCCCGGGCGCTCCTGGAGCACGGGCTCGCCGACATCATCGCCGCCGACAATCACGGCGACGACCGCATGCTGGGCACCGCCTACCGCTATCTCTGCGAGCACGACGGGGAGCAGCAGGCCGATCTGCTCACCCGGCATAACCCGGCGGCGATTCTCGCGGAGCAGCCGCTCGAGCCGGTGCCCCCGCTCGCCATCAAGCTTCCGCTCTTCGATCGCCTCAAGCAGCTCCTGGGAGAGAACGAATGATCTCACTGGCGGGTCAGCGCGCCCTGATCACTGGCGGGTCGCGCGGGATCGGCAGAGCGACGGCGCTGCTCTTTGCCAAGGCCGGCGCCGAGGTCGGCCTTACCTATCACACGAGACAGGCCGAGGCCGAGGCGGTGGCGAGCGAGATTCGCGCGCTGGGACGCCGCGCCTTCGTGGCCGGCGGGGACCTCGCGGACCCCGCCGTGGTCGCGCAAGTCTTCCGCGAATGCAAGACGGCGCTCGGCGGGCTCGACTGCTTCGTGGCCAACGCCGGGGTGTGGCCCTCCGAAGAGGTTCCGCTCGCCAGCCTGAGCGACGCGCGCTGGCGGTCCACGCTGGCGCAGAATCTCGACGCCGTGTTCCTGACCACCCGCGCCGCGCTTGGCATCATGGGAAAAGGCGGCCGGGTGGTGCTGGTCTCGAGCACCGCGGGGCAGCGCGGCGAATCGTATCACGCTGACTACGCCGCGACCAAGGGCGCGCTGATCTCGCTCACCAAGTCGCTCGCGATCGAGTGCGCGCCGGACATCACGGTCAACTGCGTCGCGCCGGGCTGGGTGGAGACCGAAATGAGCGCGGGTCCCTATGCCGGCGGCGGGCGAGAGCGGATCGCGGCGACGATCCCGCTCAGGCGCATTCCCCCCGCGGAAGACATCGCGGGTCCGATCCTGTTCCTGTGCAGTCCCCTGGCGCGTCATATCACCGGGGAGATCCTGAACGTGAATGGGGGAAGCGTGTTATGTGGGTAGTATTCAGGATTCAGGATTTAGGATTGAGGGGTCAGGCCCCCCGACCCCTCCCTGACCTCTGAATCCCGAATCCTGAATCCTCTATGACGATTCCGCTCCCTCAGCTCACCGACCTCCCCGCCGAGATCATCGAGATCGCCGGCACCCTCGAGGCCGCGGGGTTCGAGACCTGGTGCGTCGGGGGGGCGTTGCGGGACCGCGTGCTCGGATACCCTTCTGAGGATGTCGACCTCGCCACGGCCGCGAAGCCCGAAGCGGTGCTGCAGCTGTTCCGGCGTACGGTCGCCGTCGGGGTGAGATTCGGCACCGTGGGCGTACTCGACCGGCGCAACGTGCTGCACGAGGTCACCACCTTCCGGAAGGATGTCGCGACCGACGGGCGGCACGCCACGGTCGAATTCGGCGTTTCGCTGGAGGAAGATCTGGCGCGGCGCGACTTCACGATCAACGCGCTCGCCTACCATCCGCTGCGCCACGAGTGGCGCGATCCGTTCGCGGGCGGCTCCGACCTCCAGCGCCGCGTGGTGCGGGCGGTCGGCGATCCCGCGCGCCGCTTCGCGGAGGACTACCTGCGCAGTCTGCGCGCCCTCCGCTTCGCGGCGCGTTTCGAGTTTGAGATCGAGCCGGCCACCTGGAACGCGGCCCGGTCCGGCGTCTCCGGGTTGAGCGATCTGTCGGCCGAGCGGGTACGCGAGGAATGGTTTAAGGGGCTGGAGACGGCGCGCTCGCTGGTCCGCCTGAGCATGCTCTGGCGCGAGGTCGGCGCAGCCGCGCGCTGGCTACCCGAGCTGGTCGCGCAGTACCCCTTCGCCAGCGCTACACCCGCTCCGCGCGATCCGGTGGTGCTCACGGTGGGGTTGTGCGGCGAGCCCGCGACGCTGTTGCAGCGGTTGCGTGCCTCGAACGAGGAGATCGACCGCGCGCGTGCCATGACGAGGGCGTCGGCAGAGCCGCCGAGCTCCGCGGCGCTCGAGGTTCGCCGCTGGCTGGCGCAGGTCGGCCACGCGGCGGAGGATCTGCGGTTGCTCGCGACCTATCGGGCGGGCGGGCCGCCGGCCTGGGTGGCGACGCTGGA
>DASYPD010000476.1:0-1797 GCA_036007005.1 Gemmatimonadales bacterium | reverse complement strand
GCCCTGTGCCAGGAAAAGTCGTCGCTGCGGTCAGGGGGGGCGGCGAGAACGGTGAGGACGCTGAGGATGGAGAACATGTTGGCTACCGGCTATGGGCTATGGGCTATGGGTTATGGGCTATGGGCTATGGGCTAATACGCTGACCGGTTCGCCGGGGATTCAACCGCGTCTTCCTGGAGTATCTTTGTAGCATGACTACTGCTTCTGCCACAAGCATTCACGCGCCGACCGGCAGCACGCTCTCCTGTAAGGGATGGCATCAGGAAGCGGCGTTGCGGATGCTGATGAACAACCTCGACCCCGCGGTGGCAGAGCGGCCCGAGGAGCTCGTGGTGTACGGAGGCAGCGGCAAGGCGGCGCGCAACTGGGCCTGCTTCGAGAAGATCGTAGAGACACTGCGCCGGCTGGAAAACGATGAGACGCTGTTGATCCAGAGCGGAAAGCCGGTGGGCGTCTTTCGCACCCATGCCGAAGCGCCCCGAGTGCTGATCGCCAACGCGCATCTGGTGCCGCGCTGGGCCACCTGGGACGAGTTCCGCCGGCTGGAAGCGCTCGGCCTCACGATGTTCGGCCAGATGACGGCGGGCTCCTGGATCTACATCGGGTCGCAGGGAGTTCTGCAAGGGACGTACGAGACACTGGCGGAATGTGCGCGGCAGCATTTCGGCGGCAGCCTGGCCGGGCGCCTGGTGGTGACCGGCGGGCTGGGTGGGATGGGTGGAGCACAGCCGCTCGCGGCAACGATGAACGGGGGAGTCCTGCTCGGGGTGGAGGTGGACCCCGCACGGATCCGGCGCCGAGTGGAGACCGGCTATTGCGACCGGCTCTGCAGCGAGCTCGACGAGGCGCTCTCGCTGCTGCTCGAGGCCAAGGGAGCGCGGCGGCCGTTGTCGGTAGGACTGGTGGGAAACATCGCCGAAGTGCTGCCCGAGCTGGTCCGGCGCGGGATACCGGTAGACGTGGTGACGGACCAGACCTCGGCGCACGACCTTCTCCTGGGCTACATCCCGCGGGGCTACACACTGGAGGCGGCCGCGGAGTTGCGCGAGCGGGATCCCGCCGGCTACGAGAGTGCCGTGCTCGATTCCATGGTGGTGCATGTCGAGGCGATGCTCGCCCTGCAGCACGCGGGCGCGGTGGCGTTCGACTATGGCAACAACCTGCGCGGCCAGGTGGCCGATCATCGCGGGATGAGCCGAGCGTTCGAGATTCCGGGATTCGTGCCCGCGTTTATCCGGCCGCTGTTCTGCCGGGGCGCCGGTCCGTTCCGCTGGGCCGCGCTCTCCGGCGATCCCGCGGACATCGCGGCGACGGATGCCATGGTGCTCGAGACCTTTCCCCGCAAGGAAGCGCTCGCGCGCTGGATCGAGCAGGCGCGTCGCAAGGTCCAGTTCCAGGGACTTCCCGCGCGGATCTGCTGGCTGGAATACGGCGAGCGCGCCGAACTCGGGCTCCGCTTCAACTGGCTGGTCAAGCAGGGGAAGGTGAAAGCGCCGATCGTGATTGGGCGCGACCACCTGGACACGGGCTCGGTCGCTTCGCCCAACCGGGAAACGGAGGGCATGAAGGACGGGAGTGACGCCATCGCCGACTGGCCGCTGCTCAACGCGCTGCTGAATACCGCGTGTGGCGCGAGCTGGGTCTCGCTGCATCATGGCGGCGGTGTCGGGATCGGCTACTCGATCCATGCCGGGATGGTGATCGTCGCCGACGGCACCGAGAGCGGCGATCGCCGCCTGGAGCGCGTGCTCACCGCCGATCCGGGCAGCGGCGTGATGCGGCACGCGGACGCGGGGT
>DASYPD010000475.1:0-5435 GCA_036007005.1 Gemmatimonadales bacterium | reverse complement strand
GGCTCGATCTGCAGATCCCACACCACCGTATTGATCCCCGGCGCCAATCCGTCTTTCAGCGCACCGCCCTTGAGCTCGCGGATCACAGTGCCGGCGCCGTCCTTGATCACGATTCGCGCGCTGTCGGCCTTGCTCCTGAGCGTGTACTGGACCGGCGCGCCGAATCGTGGGTTCTCGCCGAAGTACTGCATGTCGCCCTGGCTCTGGTAGTACTTGAGCCCGCTCCTCCCGCGCTGATACACCGGCGGCAGCGGATAGAGATACGCGTCCGCCGCCTGCGCCTTCACCGCTTCCTGGAACGGCGAGAGCTGATCGAGAATCCACACCCCGCGGCCGTGCGTCGCGAGAATCATCGCATTGTCGCGTGGCTGGAGGGTGATCTCGTAGACCGGCACGGTCGGGAGGTTTGCCTTGACCCGGGTCCAGCTCTTACCGCGATCGAGGCTCACCCACAGACCCGTCTCGCTGCCCAGATAGAGCACGTCGGGGTTCTTCAGGTCCTCGGTGATGGTGCGGGTAATTTCTCCCTTAGGCAGATTGCCGACGATGGATTTCCACGACGCGCCGTAGTCCGTGCTGCTATAGGCGTAGCTGCCGTAATCGCCGGTCCGGTGCGCATCGAAGGTCAGGTAGACCGTGCCCGCGTCGAACTTCGACGGCTCGACCTTCGACACGTAGGCCCACTTGGGGGCGCCCGGAATCTTGCCGGTGACGTTGGACCAGTCTGCTCCGCCGTCCCGGGTCAGGTTGACCTGCCCATCGTCGGAGCCGGTGTAGATGAGGCCCGCCTGTTTCCGCGACTCCGCGATGCTGAAGAGACTGCCGTAGTCCTGGACCCCGTCGTTCTTGGCGATCTTCACGTCCTTGAGCTTCATCCCCATCAGCTCGAGCGTGTCGCGGTCCACGCCGGTGGTGAGATCGGGACTGAGGACTTTCCAGGAGCGGCCCCGGTCGGTGGACTTGAAGAGATAGTTGCCGCCCAGATAGATCGTCGCGCCCGACTGATCGTGGGGCGAAAACATGAACGGCGTGTCCCAGTTCCAGCGGTACGCCTTGGCGTTCGCCGGGGCGGCCGGCTGGACGCCTTGCTGCTCGCCGGTGAGCTTGTCGATCCGCGCGAGGCTGCCTTCCTGCGATTCCGTATAGATGAAACGATCGTTGGCGGGATCGAACAGATTGACGAAGCCGTCGCCGCCGGGCAGGGTCCACCAGTCGTGATCGGTGATGCCCTGGTAGTTGCGGACCTGGCTCGGCCCGCACCACGACTGATTGTCCTGCAGCCCGCCGCACACGTTGAACGGCTGCTGCATGTCGTAGCCGACGTGATAGAACTGCGCCACCGGTAGATGCGGTAGCCACATCCAGGTCTTGCCCTTGTCGCGGGTGATGGAGACTCCGCCGTCGTTGCCGATCATCATGTGGTCGGGATCGGCGGGATTGATCCACATGGCGTGGTGATCCACATGGATGCGGGGGGCGCCGTCGAAGCGAAAGGTCTTCCCGCCGTCGTCCGATACGCCGAGCGGGGTCTCGGGGAGATAGACCCGCAGGTCGTTGATTGGATCGACGCGGATGATGCCGAAGTACATCGGGCGGCCGTTGTGCGAGCCCATCTTTCGCCAGCTCGAGCCGGCGTCGTCCGACCGGTAGACGCCGCCCTGCTTCTCGTGCTCCACCCGCGCATACACGATGTCGGGGTTGCCCCGGAAGATATCGAGCCCGATCCGGCCCAGCGGCCCCTCGGGGAGTCCCTTGGCGAGCCGGGTCCAGCTCTTGCCCGCATCGCTGCTCTTCCAGATGCCGCTGCCCGGGCCCCCGCCGTTAAAACCGTAGCTGGCGCGGCGGCGCTGATAGGTCGCGGCGTAGAGCACCTTGGGATCGCGCGGGTCCAGCAGCAAGGCGGTGCCGCCGGCGTCGGCGCCGGGGTCCAGCACCCGCGTCCAGCTGGCGCCGCCGTCGCTCGTCTTGTAGATGCCGCGCTCGCCGCCGGGTTTCCAGAGATCACCTAACACGGCAACGTAGACCACCTCGTGGTCGCGCGGATCGATCACGATCCGGGCGATCTGCTTGCCGTCTCGGAGACCCAGGTTCTTCCAGCTCCGGCCGCCGTCGCTCGATTTGTAGATCCCGTCGCCCCACGAGGAGCTCTGCCGGTTGTTATTTTCGCCCGTGCCGACCCAGACCAGATTCGCATCGTTCGGCGCAATCGCCACCGCGCCGATCGAGACCATGGCCGCCGAATCGAACACCGGCTTGAGCGTGACGCCACCGTTCTCGGTTTTCCACAGCCCGCCCGTCGCCGTAGCGATGTAGAAGACGCTCGGGTCCCGTTCCAGCACCGCGAAGTCATCGATCCGGCCGCTGGGACCCGTCGGCCCGATGTGGCGGAAGTGCAGCTTGTCAAAGGGGCCGCCGGTGAAGGCGCTGCTATCGCGGGCGGGTTTGGCTGGGGATTGTGCGCTGGTGACTGCGACGGCGGACGATGCTGCGGCGAGAGCGCTCGCAAGGAGCGCGTGGCGAATCACGGCCACGGGTAGAGCCTCCGGAAAGGGTGCGACAGGGACTATAAGATACTGCCCCCGGCTCCCTGGCTCCCTGGCTCCCTAGCTCCCTAGCTCCCTGGCGCCTATCCCAAATACCTCGACCGCGAGGCTGAAGGTCCGCTGCTCCGCCGGGTGGAGCGCGCCGACCCCGACCACCTGCCGCGCGATTTCTTCGCCGCGGTCGTTCCGGATCGAGAGTGTGACCGAATACTCCCACGCCTCTCCCTCGGCGGGATGCCGGATGGTGCCCTCGACCCGGAGCGGCGTGGAGCTGGGCACCGCTCGCGCCGCTGCCCCGGGATCGAAGCGCAGGTGATGGCGGCACGCCGGGCAGACGCTGGCGCTGTCCAGGATCTCCGCCCGGCAGTGCGGGCAGATGCGCGTCGTGCCCGGCGTTCCCTGCCGGATCGTGCTCATGCGGCGGAGCCGCTCTCCATCCGAATTCCGCTCTGCTGAGGCCGCTTCTCCTCCCAGCCGAATTCGACCTGGCCGCGCATCCGCGAACCTGCGGCGACCGTGAGCGAACCGGCCTTGAGGTCGCCGTTCAGCACTCCGGTCTCGAGCAGCTCGACCCTGGCCGCGTCCTCGATATTGCCCTCCACCTCGCCGCCGATCACGACAGTGCTCGCCCGCACCCCGCCCGTGAGCTTGGCGCCGGCTTCGATGGTGAGATTTCCCTGCACGTGCACGTCGCCCTTGAAGCGTCCGGCGATGCGAATGTGGCCGGCACCTTCGATCTTGCCTTCGATGGTCAGGTCCGCGGCGATCAGCGATTCCTTGATCTCGCGTTCCGTCGTTCGGCGCGGGAGATCATAACTCGGCGCGAAATCGGCTCGCGGCTCGCTCTCCTTCCGGGGGGCCGGCTCGGGCGACAGCACCGGCTCCTTCTTCACGGGACTCTGCTCTTTCCAGATGGCCATGGCTCGGACTTCCTGTGGTGGTGGCGAACGAATGCTGCGGGCCCCTCGAAGATAGCCGGGTCGCACTACCCTGCACACGGGTGGCGGGAATCAAATCACTGGCGTGTTCCGTTGAGCAGCTCCTGCAGACCGGCAACGGTGAGGTTGCCCCCGCTCACGATCAGCGCCAGGCGCTTACCCTGCAGGCGATCGCGAATCCGGATCGCGGCCGCCAGCGTGGCCGCTCCGGCTGCTTCCACCAGATTGCGCGTCTTCTCGAGCAACAACCGCATCGCGCCGCGAATTTCCGCGTCGCTGACCAGCACGAAATCGTCCAGCTCGCGGCGCAGGATCGCCTGGGGCAGCTCGAACGGCGCGCGGGTCGCCAGCCCCTCCGCAAAAGTCTCCATGGGCGCTTCGACTCGCCGGCCCTGCTTCCACGATTGATATGCCGCGGGAGCGGCCTCCGCCTGCACTCCGATCACCTGAATGCGAGGCTTGATCGACTTGGCCGCCAGACAGGCTCCGGCGGCGCCGCTGCCTCCGCCCACCGGCACGAGGATGACCTCGACCTCGGGCAGCGCCTCCACAATTTCCAGCGTGTGGGTCGCGACGCCCGCGATGAGCAGCGGCTCGTCACCCGAAGAGAGATAGTACATCCCGTCGGAGCCGGCGGCCTCGACGTAGGCGCGGCAATCGTCGAAATCGCGCCCCACGAACCTGACCTCCGCCCCGAGTTCGCGAATCGCCTCCACCTTGACCGGGTTAGCACCGTTCGGCATGACGACGAGGGCCCGCACGCCGAAGCGCTGCGCCGCGAAGGCCACGCTGAGCCCGTGATTGCCGGTGGAGGCGGTCAGCACGCCGCGACGCCGCTCCTCTTCCGGGAGGTGTGCCATGAAATTGATTCCGCCGCGCACCTTGAACGCGCCCGTGGGCTGATGATTCTCGTGCTTGATCCAGACCTCTCCGCCGACCGCCGCGCTCAGTCCTCCATAGGGATAGAGCGCCGTCGGTCGCAGGTAGGGTGCGATGGTGTCCCGCGCCTGCAGCACGTCGGCGAAGGTGGGCGCAGCACTCACGGGAGTTCCTTGCTCGCATCGCGCCGCAGATCCTTTTCCAGGTACGGCACCCCTTCCGTCAGCCAGCGTGGGGCAGGCGCACCGCGGAGATAGTGATCGAAGAACTGGAAATAGCGGATCGTGAGGTCGCGCCGGTTCGCCAGGCCCCGCAGGCCATGGCCCTCCCCCGGATAGGCGAGCAGCGTCGCCGACTTGCCGTTGAACCGCAGCGCGTTGTAGAACCCCAAGCCTTCCTGGAACGCCACCGTGGGGTCGGCGGTGCCATGCATGATCAGGAACGGGGCGGTGACCTCCCGGACGTGCGTCATGGCCGACTCGAAGCGGTACAGCCCCGGGTTATCCCAGGGCGTCGTTCCCTCGCGGCCCTGGCTGTAGAGGTAATAGTCATAACCATTCGACCCGTCGCGGCCCTGCACCTGATACGACCAGCCCCAGTTGTGATTGAAGTCCGAGGTCAGATCGGTCACCCCCGCCCCCATGCCGACCGCCGCGAAAAGTCGCGAGCGTGTGCCGATGAACGCCGCGCCTTCGCCGCCATAGCTGTGGCCGTTGATCCCGATGTGCTTGGGGTCGGCGTAGCCCAGCTCGATGACTTTACGGGTCGCCGCCTCGACGCATTCGAGCATGTCGCTGTGAGAGGCACCGGTATTGAAGTGTACGTCCGGCACCATGGTGAGATAGCCTTTGCTCACCGCTTCCAGCGGAATCGAGCCCATGCTGCTGAGATAGGTCGGGGCCGGGTAGCGGTGCAGGTTCTGCGAGTTCTTCTCGTAGAAGGTCACCAGCATCGGCCGCTTCTCGCCTGGGCGGTAGTCGTCGGGTATGGCCAGAATGCCCTGCAGCCGCACGCCCTTCTTGTTGCGGAAATCGAAGAGGATCCGGTGCCCCCACTTGTACTCCGTCTGCTGCGG
>DASYPD010000474.1:0-3676 GCA_036007005.1 Gemmatimonadales bacterium | reverse complement strand
GACACCCCCAGTCCGGGAATTGGCTCGCGCACCGACGTCGACACAATGTTCACGATCCGGCCGTAGCCCTCGGCGCGCATCCCAGGCACCACCGCTTGCACCAGGACCTGATTACACAGCAGGTGCATGGTGAACGCGGTCTGGAAGGCAGCCTCACTGGCGTCGAGGGTGGCGCCGGGAGGGGGACCGCCGGTGTTGTTGATCAGGATCTGAAAGGGCGGATGATCACCGAGGTATTCGCTCACCGCCAGGCGCAGCGTGGCCGGATCCGCGAAGTCCGCGACGAGGGTGTCGTGGACGACGCCGCCCTGGCGGGGCAGCGCATCTCGCACCACGCGGAGCCGCTGCCGGTCGCGGGCCAGCAGCACTACTTCGGCGCCCGCGGCCGCCAGAGCTTCGGCCGACGCGCGGCCGATGCCTTGCGTGCTGCCACACACCAGCGCGCGGCGTCCAGCGAGAGTTGTCATGGGGGACCAAGCTACCGCACCCGGGAAGGGGAGGGGAGTAGCCCGCTCAGCGCATCAGGCAGCCAGCCGGGGACCCCGGAGCGCGAGCTGCGCGCTCACCTGATTGAGCGCCACACGCACCTCATGGACCCGCTCGGCCGCGGTGCGCAGCACGTCGTCCAGACCGATCCGCTCGGCGAGACGGTGCTCGGAGGCTTCCGCATAGCCGCGTCCGCCCATGCTCTCATAGTAGGACACATCGGGACCACCACGTCGCAGGCGCTGGGCAGCGATCCGCTCGGGAAAGACCCCCGAAAGCCAGAGCGCATAATTGCCGAGGTGGACCGAAACCTTGAATTGCCGCTCGCCGGTGGCGGCGGCCAGGTCGGCCAGGATATCGACGAGATAGTGGTGCTCCTGGTCATCAACCTCGGCGACACGTGTGGCGCGGTTCCGGATGCCGAACTCGCGCAGCACCGCCGCGAAGTAGTCGGCCACGGTCGGGTCGTCGACGCCCACATCCAGGAATGAATGGCGTACCAGCACGTAGAACAGCAGCGAGGCCGAGGGACCCGGCAGAGTGGCTCGGAGCAGAAAAGTGGCGACCTCGCGGCGATCGAGCACGGCATCGAGGCTGCTCAAGCGAGCGGGGTCGGTGCCCAGGCAGGAGCCTAGCAACTCGACGTCCTGCGCCGTGATGCGGCTTCTCGCGTCGGCAGTGATCACTTGCGTCTGCCTCCTCGGTCCGATTCCGCCCTTTCCGCTGCAAACAACATACCGCGAGCTCCTCGGATGGCTCCATTAGGCGAGACGTTTTGCTAGCTTTCCGAGACACGCTGGCATCTCGATGCGGAGGTCATTCGCTGCCATGCAAGGACTTATGATGCAGTGGCCCCTGGTGTTGACCCATTTTCTGGATCGCGCCCGACGGCTGCATCACCGGCGCCCGATCGCGAGCCGCCATGCCGCGGGGGTGTTCCGCTATAGCTTCGGCGAATGGGCCGGGCGGGTGGAGCGGCTCGCCGGGGCGCTCGCGGCGCTGGGCATCCGGCGCGGTGATCGGGTCGCCACCTTCGGGTGGAATTCCTACCGTCATTACGAAGCGTATTTCGCGATTCCCTGCATGGGCGCGGTGCTGCACACGATGAATGTGCGGCTCTTCCCCGAGCAGCTGGCCTGGGTGCTGAACCACGCGGGCGATCGCGCGGTCCTGGTCGATGCCTCGCTGCTGCCGCTCTTCGAGAAGATCCGGCCCGAGCTGACCACGGTCGAGCACGTGATCGTGATGGGCGACGCGGGTTCCCTTCCCAACGGCTACCTCGATTACGAAACCCTGCTGGCCGCGGCACCGGAGCACTTTGCCTGGCCGGCGCTCGACGAAGAGGAAGCGGCTGCGCTCTGCTATACCTCGGGAACGACGGGTCACCCCAAGGGAGTGCTCTACTCCCATCGCGCTCTGGTGCTGCACACCCTGGGCATCTCGCTCACCGATGCGTTTCAGATTCGCGAGCGCGACGTGCTGCTCGCGATCGTCCCGATGTTTCACGCCAACGCTTGGGGGCTGCCGTTCGCGGCGGCGATGCTGGGCTGCGCCGTCGTGCTGCCCGGCCCGCATTTGCAGCCGAAGGAGCTGGCCGACCTGATTGAGAGCGAAGGCGTCACGTTCATCGGTGGCGTGCCGACGATTGTCGCCGCGCTCTACCAGCACCTGAAGCAGGCGGGCCGGCGCCCGGCGACGCTCCGCCAGATCATTGTGGGCGGCTCCGCGCTGCCGCAGGTCCTGCTGGAAGGCTTCGAGCGCGATCTCGGGGTGGAAGTCGTGCACGCCTGGGGCATGACCGAGCTCTCCCCGGCGGGGTCGGTCTCGCGGCTCCGCGCGGAGATGGAAGCCTGGCCAGCGGAGGAGCAACTCCGCGTGCGGCTGCTGCAGGGCACACCGTTTCCACTGGTCGACCTCCGCGTGGTGCGGGAAGATGGCAGCGAGGCGCCGTGGGATGGAATCACGGCGGGCGAGCTGCAGGCGCGCGGCCCCTGGGTGATCCGGCAGTACTACAACGACCCCGGGAGCGCCGAACGCTTTGACGGCGACTGGTTTCGCACCGGGGATGTCGCCGCCATCGATGCACTGGGCTATGTCAGGCTGGTGGATCGGACCAAGGATATGGTGAAGAGCGGAGGCGAGTGGATCTCCAGCGTTGATCTGGAGAATGCGATCATGGGACATCCCCAGGTGGCGGAGGCCGCGGTGGTCGCGATCGCGCATCCCAAATGGACCGAGCGGCCGCTGGCCTGTGTGGTGCCGAGGCAGGGCGGAACGGGAGAGCTTTCGCGGGAGAGTATCCGCGCCTTCCTCAAAGGGCGAGTCGCCGATTGGTGGCTGCCGGATGATGTGGTGGTGCTCGACGCCGTGCCCAAGACCAGCGTCGGCAAGTTCGACAAGAAAGTGCTGCGCGAGCGCTTCAAGGACTACATCTGGCCGGAGGTCCCGTGAGGAAACTGCAGCCACAGATTGCACCGATACTTGGAATTTTTTTGGTGTTGGGCTCGGCCCGAGCCGCGGCGCAGACGCGCGACCCCTATCTGGCGCGGGCGAAGCGGGTGCTCCGTGGCACACCGCTCATCGATGGGCACAACGACTTACCCTGGCGCATCAGGGAGGATTCAATCGTCCACGGCGACGTGGAAGCCTATGACCTCCGCAAGCCCACGCCCGGGATGACCGACCTTGCCCGGCTGCGGAAGGGAATGGTCGGCGCGCAGTTCTGGTCGCTCTATATCCCCGGCGAAATCAGAGACTCGGGCTATGCGCGAGTGCAGCTCGAGCAATTCGACATCGCGCGCCGGGTCGTCGCGAAGTATCCCCGCAGCCTTCGGCTGGTGACCACGGCGCGGGGCATCCGGGATGCGTTCGCGGCGCGGCGCATCGGCTCGCTGCTCGGCCTCGAGGGCGGCCATGCGATCGAGAACTCGCTCGGTGCGCTCCGGGTGTATTACGACCTCGGCGCGCGCTACATGACCCTGACCCACAACGTCACGCTGGACTGGGCCGACGCCGCGCTGGATACGGCAAAGCACGGCGGGCTGACCCCTTTCGGAGAGGAGGTCGTGCGGGAAATGAACCGGCTCGGCATGCTGGTCGATCTCGCGCACGTCTCGCCGGGCAGTATGAGCGATGCGCTCAACGTGAGCGAGGCGCCGGTGATCTTCTCGCATTCAGCCGCCCGGGCGCT
>DASYPD010000473.1:0-2736 GCA_036007005.1 Gemmatimonadales bacterium | reverse complement strand
GGCGTCCCGCCGGTCATGGTCCTGACCTATGAGTTCTGGCGGCGGAAGTTCGGCGGCGACTCCGCCATCATCGGCAAGCAGGTGCGGGTGCAGGACAAGTCCGTCACCGTGATCGGCGTGGTGCAGCAGGCGCCGAACTTTCCCAACCCGGTGGACGCTTTCGCCAACATGGTACTCAGCGAGCATCACCTGAGCGCGTCCATGGTGCAGGGCCGCACCCACCGCATGACCGAAATGGTCGCCCGGCTCGCACCGGGGGCGACAGTGGAACAGGCCAGGTCCGAGGTTTCCGCCGTGTACTCCCGGATGCAGAGCGATTTCAAGGAGGCCTACAACGCGGGGTCCCACTACCGCGTCACCATGATGCCGCTCAAGCAGGCGCTGGGGCAGCGCGCCCGGCTCACCCTCTGGCTGCTCATGGGTGCGGCCGGCTTCGTCCTCATCATCTCCGCCGCCAACGTCGCCAACCTCACCCTCATGCGCGGCGTCCGTCGAGCCCACGAGCTGGTAACCCGCGCCGCGCTGGGCGCCGGCGTGGCCCGACTCCGGCAGCTGCTGCTGGCCGAAAACATCGTGCTCACCCTGCTGGGGGCCGGACTCGGCGTCCTGATCGCTATTGGAGGCGTGGGGTTGCTCGCCACATTCGCGGAGCGCTATTCACCCCGGGCGAGCGAGATCAAGCTCGATCTCGTGGTTCTGGGCTTTACTCTCGCGGTGTCGGTCGGGCTCGCGCTGCTGCTCTCGTTCGTGGCGACGCTGCCGAAGGAAGGCACGCTGGCAGCCTGGATTTCCTCCGGCGCGCGCCGGATCAGCGGGGACCGGCGCAAGCATCGCCTCCAGCGCGCGCTGGTGGTCGTGCAGGTGGCAGTCTCGGTGATGCTGCTGGCGGGAGCCGGCCTGCTGACCCGCACGCTGATCCGGCTCTCGGCCGTGGACAGCGGCCTCGTGACCGAAGAAGTGCTCACTATGCAGGTGGCGCTGTTCACCCGCACCGAGGAGGTGGCCGACTCGGAGGCCGCCGTCGCGATCATGAACCGGTACGAGGAGACTCTGCGCGAAATCGCCTCGCTCCCCGGTGTCCTCGACGTCGGCTACGGCTCCGCCCCGCTCCGCGGCTCGGGAGTCTGGTTCGATGTCGCGGCCGAGGGGAGGCCGGTCGAGCCCGGGCAGCCGACGCCGAATGCGGAGTTTCGCGTCGCCAGCGTCGGGTATTTCCGCGCCGCGGGCATTCCCCTGCGCAAGGGGCGGGAGTTCGCCGCCACCGATGTCCCGTGGGGTTTGGTCGTCATCAACCAGGCGCTGGCCGATCAGCTGTTCCCTGGCGCCGATCCGCTGGGCCACCGGATCGCGGTATTCGACGTGGTCAAATTCGCCTATCGAGACTGGCGCACCATCGTCGGCGTGGTCGGGAATACCCGGGATGGCGGCCTGGACGAGGCGCCGCATCCGGCCATGTTCATCAACGGAGTGCGAGGGTACAGCGGTGCGCTGGGCGGGGGATTGGTGATCCGCGCCGGGCGCAATGTGGAGGCGCTGATCCCGGCGGTGAGCCGGATCGTCAAGCGCTATGCGCCGACCGCCATGATCGAGCGGACGGCCACCATTGCGCAGACGCGGGACGAGAGCGTCTCGCCCCAGCGACTCAACGCCACGCTCATCGCGTTGTTCAGTCTGCTCGCGCTGCTCATCGCGGCGGTGGGCATTGCGGGGGTGCTGGCGTTCTCGGTGAGCTCGCGCACCAACGAGATCGGCATCCGGATGAGTCTGGGCGCCGACGCCGGGAGCATTCAGCGGATGATCCTTGGCGAAGGCAGCGCAGTGCTGGCGCTGGGCCTGGGCCTGGGGATCGCCGGCGCGTTCAGCGCCGCGGGAGTAATCCGCAGGTTGCTCTTCGGGATTGCACCGCACGATCCCGGAACCTTCGTCGCTGTGACGATGATGATGGCGGCGATCGGCATAGTCGCCTGCTGGATACCGGCGCGTCGTGCGGCGCGGATCGATCCGGCGGTCACCATGCGATCGGAGTAACCGGCGGCGGGAACCTTCTCTTCGATCGAGACGGCGCGAAACCCTACTTCGTAACCAGCAGGATGAGAGGCCGCACGCCCTCGGGCGTCGGGGCTGCTGAACCGAACGCGGCCGGCTCCTGCAGCACGTGTTGGTCCGTCAGCGCGCCGAGCAGTTCCCACATGTATTCGTGATAGGCAATCAAGAGCGCGAGACCGCGATTGTCGGTACCGAGCCGTCGCTGAACCTCAGCGTGCGCCAGCCACTCGTTCATTTGCTGCGCCACCATTCGCGCCATGGCTCGCCCCGCGACGGACACCGTGTTGCCGCTGCGCTCCTCGATCACTGCAACCGCCGGGTTTCCATTCGCGTGCAGCAGTCCGTAGGGGCGTAGCTCCGCCGGCACCAGAGCCGTGTCGCGCTGGCGTATCGCATGAACGAGGGCTGCGAGGTTGGGCTTCCGCTGCAGCGGCCCGAGCAGCTTCAGGGTGCCGTCAGTCCAGGTCAACGTGACCGTTGCGGAATCATCGATCCGGTAGGAGTTGGTTCCGGGCGCTCTCGTGCGTTTGGGACTCACTGCCCAGAATGCTCCGTTCCAATAGGGCTTCTCGAGAGTGATGTCTGTCGAGACCAGCGCAGTGTCCGGCCAAAGCTCCTCCCACACCAGTCCATCCAGCACATACGAAAAGACGACAGCGTAGCCAGCGCTGGAGTCCCCTGCCGCTGTGA
>DASYPD010000472.1:0-7171 GCA_036007005.1 Gemmatimonadales bacterium | reverse complement strand
CGCGCTGGCCGCCGCCCTCCGAGGAAGAGGACTGGTCGAGCGAGCGGTTCCAGCTGTAGCTCGCCTGCAGCATGATGCCACCTTTGGTGACCCCGTTCGCCGAGAAGATCACCCCCGCGGAGCGCGAGCCGAGCTTCGAGTCGAGCACCAGGACTTGTCCGAAACGCGGGTCCTGTCGCGAGGCCGCCAGCGGAGAGACTCCGGAGCGCGGATCGATCAACGCCGCCGGCGCGAAGACCGGGCGATTCAGCTCACTGCTGAGGGTGAACTGTGGCCCGCCCAGGTTGCGATCGGTGTAGCCCGATTGGCTCACCCCGCGCGCCACGCTCACATCGAGCCCGAGCATCCAGGTCCCCATCCGCCGTTGCGCTCCCAGCGTAGCACGCCAGGCGCGCGGTGCGCCGAAGGAGCGGTCGAACACCGTGACCTGGGGAATCCGCGATGCGAGTTGGCCGTTCACTCCTCCGGCACACGTCGTCGGGATAGTCGCTGGGTCCTGCAGATAAGTGCTCCAGTCCGGGCTCGGCACCGCCGGGCCGACACAGCTGAGCTGCTGCTCCGCGCCGGCGAGCCCCGTCGCTGCTTGCGCCGCGGATGCCAGCGCGCCCGGAATCGGGCTGCGGAATTCGCCCACTCCGCCGCGCAGCGTCAGCGCCGGCGGAGCCGGTTGCTCGCTCGCAGCAGCGATCGTGAAGGTAAAACCTGCGCGCGGGCTGAAGTGGGTTTCCCGCGGCAGGCGATCGGTGCGGAATCCGAAGGCCGTCTCGACTGTGGGGTTGTAATCCGGCTCGTGGCCGAAGCGCGAGTGCTCCAGCCGGCCGCCATAGGTCAGCTGCAGCGACTGGGTCGGTCGCCAGGTATCTCCGAAATAGAGCGCGGCGTTGAGCGCGGTGCTGGCGCGGTGGCTCGGCTGCAACGTGCGGGTGAAGCTGGAGGGGGTCCCCGCCTCGAGGTCCCCGAGCGAGCTGAAGCTGAACGTGCCGGTGAGGTTGTTCGCCACCACCTGGCTCGAGGAGGTACTGTTATAGAGCAGGCCCGCCTTGAGACGATGGGTGGCGCTGCCGGGCAGCAGCGAGAGCTCCTCGCTCAACTCGAGGGTCTTGCTCGAGCGCCGTTGCGCCAGTCCGGAGTTGCCGCCAAAGCTCAGGTTGGAGACCGCCTGCGTCCCGCCCAGAAGCGCGGAGACCACCTGGACCCGCCCCTGCGGCAACTCGCTGAATGACTCCCCGTGCTGGCCGCTGCCCGAGTAGTACGCGCGCAGCTCGTTGATCACTTTCTGTCCGAAGCGCGAGCTCAGCGTCGCCATCCCGCCCCCGCCGCTGGAGCGCGTGATCCCGCCGCTCGCCGGAACGGAGAGGGTGCCCACTCCGGTCGGCTCGGTGTGGTTCGCGCGCGCGTCGCCCCGCAGCGTCAGCGTCTGGGTCGCTGTCAGGTTGAGATCGAAGCGCGCCAGCGTGGAGAAATCATTGCTTGCCCGGCTCGTCAGGCTGTCGCTCGTCTCGAGCGGCAAGCCGTGTTGCTGCAGGAAACCGAGAAAGCGGGTGGCCGAATCAGGGGCCAGACCCAAGCGGGTGAGCGCAGCCGGAGAGGCCGAGAGCAGGGACTGCAGCCCGTCATCCCGCAGGCGGCCCTGGCCCGAGAGGAAGTAGAAGGCCTTGTTGTGAATCAGCGGTCCGCCGAAGCCGGCGGAAAGCTGGTGCTGCGTGTAACCCTGTGAGAAGGCGGTGCTGTCTCCCGGGCTGACGGCGAGATCGTGATCCCGCAGGGAATAATTGCCCGAGCCCTGGAGGCTGTTAGTCCCGCTCCGGGTCGTGCTGGCCACCTGGCCACCGCTGAACTGGCCGCGGGCCACGTCATAACTGTTGGTGATCACCCGGGTATTGCGCACCGCATCCTGCGGAATCGTGCTGCCGCCGAACGTCAGGCCGTCGAGCGTGGTGCTGTTGCTCGTCGGCCGCTGCCCCGCCACGGAGAATCCCGCCGCGGTGCTGTCGCTGCCGGCCACCGAAACCACACCTGGAGCCAGCGTCGCCAAAATCGTCAGATCACTGGCGTCGATCGGGAGTCGCGCGGTCTGGTTGGGATTGAAGGAGCGCTCCGTCGAGCCCGGCGTCGGCGGCCCGCCGCCGATCTCTACCCGGGGACCTTGGCGCCCCCGCACCACGATTTCCTCCAGTCGAGTGGCCACCGTGCCCAGCGTGATATTGGTGACCAGGCGGTCCTCATCCGCCACCCGGGCGATCGTTCGCATGACTGGCGTCTTGCCGATGGCCCGAACGATCAACCGGTAGGAGCCCCCGCCGTCCGGGAAGAGCAGGGTGTAGCGGCCGCGCAGATCCGTCTTCGTCGTCCGCATCACCTGAGTCTCGAGCGAAGTCGCCTCGACCACGGCGTCGGCGACTGGTTGCCTGGTCTCGTCCTTCACCACGCCGGTCAGCACGTCGGTAGTGGTACCGACCTGCGCGCTGAGCCGGCCGGCTGCCAGAAGCTGGAGCAGCGCCGCCACCCACGCGGCGGTTCGCAGCCGCGTCAATTGCTTTCCTTCTTACGGCCGTAGAACCGGCGCTGCTCCAGAGGCTGCGTCAACTGCGGCGCGGTCAGCCGGACTTCCAGGATCAAGTTGTCAGCGGAATCCAGGGAGTACACTTCGCGGACGCTCCCCAACCGGCCGAGTTTGCGCTCGGTTGTGAGCTTGCCTCCCTTCCAGCGCGCCTGGACTTCGAGCGAATCCGCTCCGAGCAGCGGCTCGAGCTCTTTGCGACCATCGAGGTAGTAGCTGCGCGGCCGGCCACTCGGGTCCGAGATCGTGATGGTGGAGTCCGACTGCACGATCACCAGCTCCGGCAGTGGCCGGGCATAGAGGCTGAGCGGACCCAGCTCAGCGCGTGCGCCCGATCCCTCACCCGCTGCCCGTCCCGTCTGCCCGCCCCTCGGCTCGGTGACACCGGTGCCGACTCGCGGGCGGCCCCCCGAGGCATATCCCTCCCGCGACTTCGGGTCCGGGGGCTGGGTTTTCGCTTCCGCCATGGTCTTTTCGGGATCGAAGCTCCAGCTGCCGGCGAGCGTAACCGACTTTCCCTGGCTGGCTCCCGTGGCGGCGAGGCTGAGCGAGGCCAGCACCACGCTGGCCAGCGCGGCTCGGATCGGGTGACGGATGTGCGACATCGGTTGGGCTCCAGGGTTTGTGCTGGCCGGTCTGGTCTCGGGTGACAGCCAGCTGGTCACTGTGTTAACGCGGAACTCGCTCAGAATGTTGGCTCAGCGTTGCCAGGAGGAATCAAAACCGCACCGCTAGCGATCCGGTGAAACTTCTGCCCAGCGCTGGGAATCCGTAGACCGGTTCGTAACGCCTGTCAAACAGATTCTCGATTCGCGCCTTGAGCACCAGACGAGCGCCGATATCCCAGGAGCCATAGAGACGCATGGTGAAGTAGTCGCCCGGGTCAACGCGACGCGCCGGAAAGCTATTGAAGTCCGCGTCCTCGCGGTCCAGCACTGCCACGATCCCGGTTCCGATCGTCCCGCGCGGAGTTACGGCCATCAGCACATCGGCGCTCCCCGTGTGTCTTGGCCGGCGGATGAGCCGCGTCAGATTCGGATCCGGCTCGGACTCGCTCCGCGCCGAGAGCAGCGTGTACGCCAGTCGGGCATCGAGCGGCCCGGAGGCCAGCCGACCGCTTATTTCGAGGCCCGACGTACGGGCGCGATCGATATTCACACTGCGCCCTTTCTCGGGGAACAGCGCGCTCTCGAAGCCCAGCAGATCGCGCAGGCTATTGTGGAACCAGGTGACGCCCAGGCTGCCGCGTCCTCTCAGAATTATCTGGTCTGCTCCTCCATCCCAACCACGAGAACGCTCGGGTCGAATGTCCGGATTGGGATTCTGAAAGGCGCTCCCGAAGCGCGCGGCCAGACTCGGCGGCATGAACCCCGTGCCGAGCGATGCCCGGAACTTGGTACCGGTGCGCTCGATGAGCCACGCGCCGGTGATCCGATAGGTCGTCGCTCGCCCGAAGCTGTTGTAGTCGTCGGAGCGCAACCCAGCGGTGATCGCGAGAAAGCGTGCGGGTCTGAGCTGTAGTTCGCCGTAGAATCCCGCGAGGCGCTGCTGCAAGCCGGCTCCGTCGCTCACTACGGTGCTCCACTCCCGGTTCACCCCGCCAACGAGCACGATCTCCCGGACCGGCTCGAAGGTGTTCTGCCAGTCGAGCACCCGACGGCTGTTCTTGAGGGCGAAAACCGATTCTGGTCCCCCGTTGTAACGGCTCGATGATTCACTGTTCTGCTCGCCGGCACCGGCCAGCAGCTTCGTCTGCCAGCGCGGGAACGGGGTCGCTTCGAGCCACAGCGTGCCAAGTTTGCTGTCGTAGCTCGTGGTTCCGGCCGGCGTGGTGTTGTTCGAGCGGAGATCGCCGGGGCTGCTGTAATCGTTTTGCATGCCGCGGATGCTCGCTCCGGCCTGCCAATGCGCTCCGAGGCGATAGTCTAGTCGCACCAGCTGGCTTCGTTGCCGCCAGTCGTTGTCGTGGCGCTGGTTGTCGGTGCCATTCGCGCTGAGGAAGACGGCCGCGCCCAGGCCACGCGCACTTCCCTGCGCCGACACCTTTCCCTTCCAGGTCGCGAAGGAGCCCCCCTCCAGCTCCAGCTCGCCTCGGGGCGGGCCGACTGCGCGCGTTGCGGCGAGCGACACCACGCCTCCGATCGCGGCCCCGCCATAGAGCGTGCTCTGCGGTCCCCGCACGATCTCCAGCTGCTCGAACCCCGAAAGCTCCACTCCGCCGAGCAGGCTTCCGTAGCTCGCGTCGGCATCGTTGACCCTAACCCCATCCACCAGAAAGAGCGTCTGACTCGACGCGACGCCGCGCAGAAACAAGGAGGTGACGCCGCCTGGTCCGCCCGTAAGCAGCACGGTTCCTCCTGGAGCGAGCTGCAGCGCTTCCCTCAAGCTGCTGAGCTGGCGCCGGGTGAGCTCCTCTGGGCTGAGCCGCTCTGTGCTGCTGCCGACCGCGTGGAGCGGGGTGGGAGAGCGCGTCGCCGTGACGACGATGTCCTTGAGTCGGGTAGAGTCGCGAGTCTGGGCGATGAGCGGAACGGCTAGCGCCAGCGCGCTGATCAGCAGAAACAAGCAACGGGCTGCCGGCATGGTGACCTCCATGGGAGATCGAAGCGGCGCGCCCGAACGTGCTCAGCGGCCCCTTCTCTCCCTCGAGAGAATGGTGCGGTGAGCAGAGTGGGCCGGTCTCCTGGCTCGAGGCGCCTTCGCTGGCCTTCCCGGGATGACCCCAGTGGCAGGATTTGCGAAGGGCGAACTGCCTCTTACAGTGGCGGGGCCGCGCCGGTATTGCACCGGACTTCCGGTGGGCCCAGTCTGCGTGAATCGATTGTGGCTGTCAGTCTAGACGAAGTGACTTTGCCAGGCAAGCGCACCACGGGGGCGCCCTGCCGCTCCGCCCCCGTGCGCCATGCTATCGCTGCCAGGAGATCAAATCCCACCCCAGCGGAACCCCACGTTGAACGGCACGAAGTTCAGCGCGCTCCCCGGGGTTCTTATCGTCACGAATCGGCCCTCGAGGAAGACGTCCATGCGATGGCCCGTGTGAATCTGGATCCCGGCTCCGGCGTTGACGGCGAGTTTGGTGTCGGAACCGGTGACCCCCGCAGCAGACTCCTTGCCATTGTAGACCCCAATACCTGCCAGGAAATACGGGTGCCAATCCGCCGGCCGATGGCCCGGGGTAATCACGAGGTCAGCGTTCAGTCCCGCCAGCCGCTCGTGCCCGTTCAGGCCCGCCTTCAGGTTGTTCTGGGCCCACATGAGGTCGGCGCGCACCCCCCATAATCCGCCCTTCGTGGTGACCCCTCCGAAGACATCGCCATCCCAGCCGGTCTTGAACGCGTCGGCGTAGTCTCCCACTGGAAGTGCCAGCCCGCCGCCGACTCCGAAATACCCTCGCGCTTTGAGTGCTTCTTTTTTCTGGGCCGCAGCCGGCGCTGCCGCGATCACCAGTACCATCATGGACGCCAGAATCCCGACGGCGATACGCCTCATTTGGTGCCTCCCAATGGTGTCTGAAAACGAGTCCCCCTCACCCCTTCAGCCGACGGGGATCACGAATAGAGACGGCGTGGCCGGAGCCTTTTCGCACCACTGGTCTGGGAAGGGGGGAACGGATTTGGGACGCAGGTATGTTTCGGCTACACCTACTTGGCCTTGAGGATCGTGCATGACTGCCCGCGCCGAGCCCGGTTCGTTCCCTGCCATCGCTCGAGAGTTGGTGGACACCTTCGCCCGCGGCTGGTCCAAGGGGCAGGTTGATTTGATCAGCTCGGTTTTTAGCGCGGACGCAGTCTTCCTTGAGACCCCCTTTGCCGAACCGATGCGGGGGGGCGACGCCATCCGCCGCTATTGGAGCGACGTGCCGGCTCACCAGTCGGAGATTACGGTCTCGACCGGAGAGCTCTACGTGGCAGGACCGTGGTTCGCTACAGAGTTCAAAGCGGTGTTCCGGCGCCGGCGCACTGGCGAATGGATCGAAGCCCGGGGCGCGCTCTTCTGTGAGACCGAGGGCCGACGGATTTCGGAGATGCGGATGTACTGGCACCGGAGACCTTAGAGAATCCAGCGCCTGAGAAACGGCGGCGGCCCTGTCCGCCCAGGCGGACACCTCCGGTCTTGGGGCGAGTGTTCCAAGTACTTGTCCTGCCGCTAGTTGAGTCCCGTGGTGCCATGGCATAATTCTGGATATTGCATTCCCGAACGGGCCTGTGTCCATTTCGAGTGTCGTCCCTCCAGGCAGGCCGCAGAGGAGGTTCATATGCTGATCTTCTTCGCCACGTTATCTGCTCTCAGTGCCCCCGCGGGATCCGCCGCTTCGCTCGATAGACCACCGGTCTCAATCTGGATGAACAACGATCGCCGCTTTCGCGAGGGCGATCGCGTCCGGTTGCAGGTCGATGCGGAAGTAGATGGTTATCTCCTCGTTCTCAACTACGACACCGACGGTCGTCTCCGCGTGCTCTTTCCCCTCGACCCTCGCGACGATGGGCTGGTTCGCGCCGGTCGCCGCTACGAAGTCCGCGAGGACGGGAGCGAAGCGGCGTTTCGTGCGGGTGCCGACGGCAGCGGCTTGATCTACAGCGCCATCGCGCGAGAGCCCTGGCGCTTCGACGA
>DASYPD010000471.1:0-1871 GCA_036007005.1 Gemmatimonadales bacterium | reverse complement strand
TCCCGAGGTCGCCCAGCGGCCGTGGCGCTCTGCTCGCCTCGCTCCTCGTGCTGGTAACGCTCGTGGCTGGACCCCTCAGCGCGCAGGTTCCTAACCCGCACTCCGTCCAGCCCGAGCGCCCGACCGTCGCTACCCACGCGGGGACCGTGTCCCCCGGCTGGCTCGAGCTCGAAAGCGGATTGGAATACGATCGGTTTCGTGACGCCACCCGTGCCGTCGCTCTGCCCGTATACCTGAAATTCGGAATCGCGCGGCGGGTACAGCTCGGTCTCTCGCTCCCCTTCATTTCGCCGCCCGACGCGGGGTTGGGGCCGGGAGATCTTTCCCTCGGCCTCAAGCTGCGGCTCGCCGAGGGCGCCGGTCCGCTGGGAGACTTCGCGATTCTGCCGGTCCTCAAGCTACCGACCGGCTCGCTCGCCGCAGGCCGGGGCACGGGGACGACCGATGCTTCCCTGCTGCTCATCTCCAGCCATACCTTCGGTCCCGTCGCGCTGGATCTGAACGTCGGCATCACCCGCCGGAGCGGCGACGGCGTCGGAGCGCCCCGCACAGCGACGCTCTGGACGGTTTCCTGGGGAGGCCCCGCCGTGGGCGGGTTAGGATGGGTTGCCGAGGCGTTCGGCTTTCCGGAAACCAAAGGGCCGGCGGGAAGCCCGGGGATCGTGGCGTTGCTCGGCGGTCCCACCTATCGCGTGGCGCCCTGGCTCGTCCTCGATGCCGGCGGCATTCTCCCCCTGACCGGTACCGGCACCCAGCCCAAGGCTCTCTACCTCGGGCTGACCTGGAACGCCGGCCGTTACTGGCCCGGCGGCGGCCGCCTCTCTCCGCTGCGTCCGCCGCCGAACAGCCCGCGGGGCGTCTTGAGGCGCTCGGGCAGGTAGTTCCACTGCTCCTCCGAGAGGACCTTCTTCGCGGCATCGAGCGCCGCCTGCAAATTCTTCTGCGCCTGCTCCAGCCGGGGCCGGATGATGGTCAGCACCCGCGCGTCCAGATTGGCACCCAGCTTGGCCAGCTCCGCCTGCAGGGCCTTGCCCAGCGCGGTATTCTCCGCGGTCAGCGAGTCGGAAATGGCGTTCAGCTTCGCTTCCTGCTGGTCGCCCAAGCGAAGCCCGACGCGTAGCTCCAGCATTTCCTTGATCGGGTTGGGCGCGAGACTCGCGAAGCGATTGGTGAAATCGCCGCCGGTCCCACCGGCGCCGCGACGTATGCCGGCTCCTCCCCGCTCCCCGCTCCCACCCCCGCCCCCGCCTCCCCGTGCCCCGGCGAACCCCGGGAACCCGGCGAAAGGAGAGCCGAGGGTGTAGCGTAGCTGGAAGCCGATCTGAAAGGGAATCCGGATCGCGGTGGCGCCCGCGGAGGTGGCTCCGAAGCGCTCGTTGACGACATACAGAAAGCGCCCGCTGGCCGGATCGAAGCCGCGCACCGAGAGCAGCGTGCTCGAGGGCCGTGCCAGCTGGCCCCAGCCGTGCAGCTGGTCGGCGCCGTGAAAGAGCTGGTCGGCGCCCGCAAGCAGATTCTGCGTCAGCAGTGAAAGCGTCAGCTTCCGGTTCAAGCCGAGCCACATCGGACGGTAGTTGAGCTGCAGCTCGAGGGAAGGCTGCCAGGGACCGCTGCAGCTGTTCCGCGCGGCGATGCTGCCGAGCTGCTTGTGCAGGCACTCCTTCGCGCCCGCTGAGGCATTCGCGAAGAGACGCTGCATCCCGTTGGCGATCGCCGTGTCGGGTGCGCTCGCCGGGTCGTAAATGAACGCGCGATCGTTGCGGGAGCCATCGCCGTTCAGGTCCCCGCCCACCAGCGGTGTGTACGGACTGCCGGAAGTCATCCGCGCGATGCCGGTGAGCTCCCACGCCGCGGACATCGGCCAGGTCCCT
>DASYPD010000470.1:0-3828 GCA_036007005.1 Gemmatimonadales bacterium | reverse complement strand
CGCGCAGTCCGGGCCATCGAGGCTACCCACGGCGTCGTGCTGAGCGTGTCTGATGCCGAAATTCTTGCGGCGAAAGCCGCCATCGATGAGGCCGGGATCGGCTGCGAGCCGGCGAGCGCCGCATCGCTCGCCGGACTCCGCCGCCTTACTGCCTCCGGCACGGTTTCTGCGGGCCAGAGCGTCGTGGCGATTCTGACCGGCCACATGCTGAAAGACCCGGAGAGCGTGCTGCTGGCCGCGGAAACTGGCGGGAAAGCAATCCGGGAAATCGACGCCACGGTAGCAGCCCTCGCCGCGGCGCTCGAAGCAACCCAGTTATGATTGAGGGAATCACTTCGTCAGCAGCGAGCGAACCACCATGTATCTAGGGCCCGACGCCGCGGTTCCTTTCGCCTCCGCCATCGCGGCCATAATCGGCGTGTTAGTGCTGTTCTGGCACCGTACCGTCGCCGCGGTCAAAGGTGCGGCCCGCTGGATTGGAAGGTTGGTCAAGCGGTGACCGGTCACTACATATAGCCGTCCCGGCGCAACGACTCCAGCCCCCCGCCGTCCTCCAGATCCTGCGCCCGTCCGGCCCGCTCCGCCACCCGCGCGAATTGTCCCGAGCGCAATTCCTCGATGATCTCCCGCGGGTTACGCGCCTCCGAGCGCACCGGCTTGGTGCACGGCGCACAGCCCAGCGAGCGGTAGCGCGTCCCCTCGCCCTGGTTGTAGTAGAGTGAAACTGTCGGGATCTGCTCCCGCTCGATGTATTCCCAGATATTGAGCTCGGTCCAGTCGAGCAGCGGATGGACTCGGACGTGGGTGCCGGGCGCGAATTCCGTCTTGAACTGGTTCCAGAACTCGGGCGGCTGCTCCCCGACGTCCCACACGTTCTTGGTGGAGCGCGGCGAGAAGTAGCGCTCCTTGGAGCGGCTGCCCTCCTCATCGGCGCGGACCCCGACGATCACCCCCGTGTACGGCTCGCGGTCGGGATCCGGATCGTAGCGGCCAGTGGCGAGATTCATCCGCTGGCGCGGGCCTGCTCCGCTCAGCGTGGCGCGCAACGCCTCCGTCTTGAGTAACCCGCAGCAGGCGATCCGGTCGATGGCCCCCGCCGGAAACGTGCGTTCCGCCGCGAGCGCCGCGTCGTTCCGCCCGACCACCATCTGGAGCCTCCATTCCCGCGCGATCCGGTCGCGGTGCGCGATCATCTCCGGGATCTTGAAGGAGGTATCCACGTGCACCAGCGGGAACGGCACGTGACCGAAAAAGGCCTTGCGCGAGAGCCACAGCAACACCGTGCTGTCCTTGCCGATCGACCACAGCATGCAGAGCCGCGGAAAGTTGGCGTAGGCCTCCCGCAACAGCTGCACGCTGAGGGCCTCGAGCCGGTCCAGGTGGTCCATCTCGCGCATCAGATCTCCTGCCGGCTGGCGAGCGCCTTGAGCACCTGCGCGCCCGCCGCGGCCACGCTGAGCCGGCTGGTATCGAAGCTCACCTCGGGTGAGGGCGGCGCTTCGTAGGGGTCGCTCACCCCGGTGAAGTTCGCGATCTCCCCCCGCCGGGCCCGGGCATAGAGACCTTTAGGGTCGCGTCGTTCGCATTCCTCTACCGGGGTGCTCACGTAAATCTCGAGGAACGAGCTGCACTGCTCCCGCACGAATTGACGCGAGTCCACATAGGGTGAGACGAATGAGGCGACCACGAAGACCCCGTGCTCCTCCAGCTTGCTCGCCAGGTAGCCGATCCGCCTGAGATGCGCGTCGCGTTCCTCCCGTGTGAAGCCCGTTTCCGGAAAAATCCGCCGTACTCCGTCACCGTCCAGCCGCTCGACCGAAAGCCCGCGATGCCGCAGCTGATCCGCCACCCAGTCGGCCACCGTGCTCTTGCCCGAGCCGGGCAGGCCGGTGAACCAGAGCACCGCCGGCGCGACCCGCTTCTTGCCCCAGGAGAGCCGGTCCCACAGCCGCTCGTGCAGCCAGAAGAGCCCGATTTTGGAGAGGAACTCCACCGCGCCCACGGCGAGCGATACCACCAGGCGCCGGGTAAAGACGTACACCAGCGCCGCGGTGACGATCGTTCCGAAGATGCGCCAGGACAGGGCCTTGGCCACCGAGCGCGAATGGCTCTCACGGAACATCGAGGAACGCTCCTCTCGCCGCCAGCAAGGCCCGCAACTGCCCGATGCTCTGCTCAGCGGACTCGCCCGCGTCCAAGCGCAGATCCACCTCGAGCTCAGGCTTGTCCGCCTGACCGCCCGTCCGCCCGTCCGCCAGCCAGACGGTCACCACGCGTTCCGGCGGTGCGGCGGTGCGAATCAGCTCCAGTTCCTCCCGGCTGAGCTCGGCGGCCGAGACCACCACGATCACCCCCGCATCCAGCAGGAGGTTGGCGATCTCGGCGAGCCGGCGCAGGTGCTCGCTGCGATTCTCGCTGGCGCGCGCCAGGTCGGCATCCACACCGTACACCAGGTTCGCCATCCCGATGAAATAGACGACCTGTCCCTCCTCGAAGAGCCGCGCTTCCAGCGCCTTCGCGAGGTGCTTGCGGTCGACTTCACGCGGCCCCGTGATCAGCAACAGCGTGGGCCGCTGCCGGTAACGCTCAGCCCGCTGGTCCACCGGGATGAAGCTCGTCTCCCATTTGTAATTCCGGAGCAGCACTTTTTCTCGCAGCGGCTGCTGCGCATCGGGCAGGGCCTCGTGGACCAATCCGCCGCCCGCGATCTCGAAGTCGTCCACGATCACAAACCGCGCGGTCGTCGCCATCTGCGCGGCGGTGTCGGTCGCGATCGGCCGGTCGAGCTCCAGAATGCATTCCGCGATCTCGTGCCGCTCCACCGCGCTCGCCGGGGTCCGCGTCTCGAGAGTCGCCGCGTCGAGGCTCCGCTGAATCGCCTCCACCCGCATCCCCACCCGCGCGGTGCCGAGCTTGAGCAGGTACTCCCTGCCGGGGACGAGCGGCCGGCGGCCCAGCCAGAACAAGCCGACCCGGAGCCGGGGCGTCACCGCGGGACGCGGCTGGTCGGCGCGCGTGGCGAGCTCGCCGCGGGTTATGTAGAGCTGCTCGTCCAGCGTGAAGCCCGCGGCCTCTCCGGCGTACACCGCGCTGAGCGGTGGCCGGGCGAACGCCTCGAGACTCTTGACCCGGGCGTGCTTGCCGGAGGGGTAGAACACGACCTCATCGCCCGCCCGGAGTGCCCCGCTCTCGATGGTGCCCGCCACGATGCGCCGGTCGTCCCCTTCACCCGTGAACTTGTAGACGTCCTGCACCGGCATCCGGAACGGCCCCTCGGCCGGAGCGCGCGTCGGCGTGAAGGCTTCCAGCACCTCGAGCACCGTCGGGCCGCGAAACCACGGCATCTGGGCGGCGACTGCGGTGAGATTGGCGCCCTCGCGCGCGCTCGCCGGAAGCAGGAATCGCGCTGTCAGGCCCAGCGTCGCGAGGTAGCTGCGGTATTCCTCGGCCAGCCGTTGAAAGGCCGCCTCGGCATAACCCACCAGGTCCATTTTGTTGATCACCACGGCCAGTTGGCGGATCCCCAGCAGACCCATCAGGTGGCCATGCCGGCGCGAATTCTCCCGGACGCCTTCCTGCGCATCGATCACCAGCAGCGCGGCGTCCGCGCGCGCGGCGCCCGTCACCAGGTTGCGCACGAACTCCAGGTGACCTGGCGCATCGAGCAGCAGGTAATCCCGCTTCGCGGTGCTGAAGAAGACGCGAGCGGTATCGATGGTGATGCCCTGCGCCCGCTCGTCTTTCAGCGCATCGAGCAGGAAAGCGTATTCGAAGGGCCGGCCGGTCCGCTCGCAGAGTGCCCGAACCTGCTCCAGCTTGCCCTCTGGC
>DASYPD010000469.1:0-4628 GCA_036007005.1 Gemmatimonadales bacterium | reverse complement strand
TGCAGACCCTCGCGCTGCTGGATGCGGCGCGCCAAGCCGGCCAGGACGTTATGGCCGACGCGTATCCCTACGACGCCAGCTCCACCAGCTTCAACGTGCTGGTGCCGGCCTGGGCCATGGCCGGCGGCGACACCGCCTTCGCGCGCCGCGTCAAGAATCCCGTGCTGCGCGACAGCATCATCAAGGGCATCATCTGGATTCTCGACAATGACCGGGGCGGCGGCGATCTGCACCGACCCCAGTTCGCGAGCGTCGCCTGGAAGCCCGACCTCAACGGCAAGACCCTCTACGACTGGGCGGTGGAGCGCAAGGTCCCCCCCACCAGCGCGGGCGCCGCCCCGCTGGTGATCGAAGGCGTGCTCAAGGGCGGCGCGTCCATGGTGTTTCACGTGATGGACGAGGGGGACGTGCAGCGCATCCTGAAGCACCCCTGGGTCGCGATCGCCTCCGACGGGGCGCTGTCGCAGCCCGGCCCCACCGTGCCCCACCCGCGCAACTACGGCACCTTCCCCCGCGTATTAGGACGCTACGTGCGCGAGCTGCACGTGCTCACCCTCCCCGACGCGGTGCGCAAGATGACCTCCCTGCCCGCCGCGCGCCTGGGACTCACCGATCGCGGCCGGATCGCCGCCGGCCTGCTGGCGGATCTGGTCGTCTTCGACCCGGCCACCGTCGCCGACCGGGCCACCTACGAGCAGCCGCACCAGTACCCCGTCGGCATCGACTACGTGGTCGTCAACGGGCAAGTGGAAGTGGATGGCGGGAAGCTGACCGCGGTCCGCGCCGGCCGGATCATCAAGCATATCCCGAAGCGCGGGCCCGTCGCGTTCCAGAACGTCAACGTCATTCCCATGGATGGCGAGCGGGTGCTCGCCGGGCAGACCGTGGTCGTGCGCGACGACAAGATCGTGGCCCTCGGGCCCACGGCGAGTGTCGCGATCCCCGCTGGCGCCGTGCGCATCGATGGCGCGGGCAAGTACCTGATTCCCGGGTTAGGCGAGATGCACGCCCACATCCCCCCCACCGAGACCAGCGACTCCGAGATCGTGCGCACCCTGGCGCTTTGGGCCTTGAACGGCGTCACCACGATCCGTGGCATGCTCGGGACGCCGCGGCACCTCTACTACCGCGAGCTCGCGCGGAGCGGCGAGCTGGTGAGCCCGCGCATCTGGACCTCCGGCCCCTCCTTCAACGACAAGAGCGCGCCGAGCGCCGACTCCGCCGTCCGGATGGTGAACGCGGAAAAGGCGCTCGGCTACGACTTCCTCAAGATCCATCCCGGCGTCCCGCGCGATGCTTTCGATTCCATCGCGGCCGACGCCGATCACCTCGGAATCCGCTTCGCTGGGCACGTGCCGCTCGCCGTCGGCTTGCCGCGTGCCCTCGAGGCCAAGTACTGGAGCATCGATCACCTCGACGGTTTCATCGAGGCGCTCTCGGCCAAGGGCCCCCCGGCCACGGCCAAGGATGATGGCTTCTTCGGGCTGCCGTTGATTGGGGACGCCGATACCACGCGCATTCCCGCGCTGGTCGCGGCCACCCGGGCGGCGGGCACCTGGATCGTGCCGACCCAGGCGTTCTTCGAGTCCGTGCTGGGTGGCGAGGCTATCGAGGAGCTCTTCGATCGCGCCGAGCTCCGCTATGTGCCCAGGGACCTGGCGGTGAGCTGGGTGAAGGGCACCCGCGACATCCGTGAGGACAAGACGCTGACGCCTGACATGCGCAAGCGCTTCCTCGCGGTCCGCCGCCAGCTCCTCAAAGCCCTCCAGGCGGGCGGCGTCGGGATCGTGCTCGGGTCCGATTCGCCCCAATACTTCAACGCCCCGGGCTTTTCGCTCGTCCGCGAGCTCCAGAGCTACGTCGCGGCCGGCCTCACCCCCTATCAGGCGCTCGCCACCGGTACCAGCAACGTCGCCCGCTTCCTGGGCAATCAGGCCGAAGCGGGGAGCATCGCCGTCGGCAAGCGCGCCGATCTGATCCTGCTGGACGCCAATCCCCTGAAAGACATCGCCAATGTCGGCAAGCAGTCTGGCGTGCTGCTCGGCGGCCACTGGCTGCCCAAAGAAGAGATCCAACGCCAGCTCGCCACCCTGATCGTGCGCTGATACTTCGCACCAATAGCCAATAACCAATAGCCAATAACCAATAGCCAATAGCCAATAGCCCATAGCCAATCGCCATGCCTACTCTCTGCCGCCGCGCCCTTATCTCGCTCGCCCTCGTTCTCTGCGGGCGCACCGTGACTGCCCAGGTCGTCAGCGAATCCGTGGACCTCTCCGTCGTCCAGAAGATCAAGGACGAAGGCATGACCCGCTCGAAGCTCGACGATCTGGCGCTCTACCTCAATGATGTGATCGGCGCGCGGCTCACCAACTCGCCGGCCAGCCGCAGGGCCAATGAATGGGCCGCGGAAACCTTCCGCTCCTGGGGGCTCGCCAACGTGAAAGTCGAGCCCTGGGACTCGGCCTTCGGCCGCGGCTGGGAGATCGTCTCGTACAGCGGCAGGATCCTGGAGCCCTGGCCCAAGCCCCTGGCGGCCTATCCGCAGGCGTGGAGCGGCGGCACGCTGGTCAAGGGCAAGCCGGCAACGCTCACCTGCCAGGCGGTGATTCTCGACGTCAAGGATTCCACCGACATCGCCAAATACACGGGCAAGCTGCGGGGGACCTGCGTGCTACGCGGCGCGCCGCGGGTTATTCCGCCCGAGTTCACCCCGGCCGAAACCCGGCAAACGCTCGACGAGCTGATCAACTGGCAGCCGCGCCCGCCGGGGCAACCCGGAAATTTCGGCGCGGCCCAGCGCCTCAATGTGCTGGTCGCGCAATTGCTGCACAGCGAGCAGCCCGTCGCGGTGTTACAGCCCTCCGCCTGGACCTACGGGCTGTTCCTCAACGGCGGCCATTTCGACGGCCGCACCGCGCGCGACAGCGTGTACAATCCGATCCCCAACCTGATCGTTGCGCACGAGCAGTACGGAAGCTTGTGGCGCATCGCGCAACGCGGGCTCCCCGTGAAGCTCGAGCTCAACCTGCAGACCCGTTTCCTCGACGACAACCGCTTTCCGACCAACGTCACCGCCGAGATTTCCGGCACCGACAAGGCCGATGAAGTGGTGATGCTGGGCGCGCACTACGACAGCTGGCACTCCGGGACTGGCGCCACCGACAACGGCGCCGGCTCGGTCGTGATGATGGAAGCGATCCGGATTCTCAAGACCCTGGGCCTCCCCCTGCGCCGGACCGTCCGCATCGGGCTGTGGACCGGTGAGGAGCAGGGTCTGATCGGCTCGCGCACCTGGCTCCGCATCCATAAAGCCGAGCTGCCCAAGA
This sequence comes from Gemmatimonadales bacterium, assembly GCA_036007005.1. GTDB lineage: Bacteria > Gemmatimonadota > Gemmatimonadetes > Gemmatimonadales > GWC2-71-9 > JABFSM01. The sequence goes on along the minus strand of DASYPD010000469.1, from coordinate 1,299 downwards.
TCTCGGCGTATGTGAACGTGGATAACGGCACCGGGAGGCTGCGCGGCATCTGGGACCAGAGCAACAGCGCGGCCATTCCCATTTTCCAACAGATCCTGGCGCCGTTCCAGGATATGGGTGTGGTGGCAGTGAGGCACGGCAATACCGGCGGCACCGACCACCTCAGCTTCGTGGCGCAAGGAGTCCCTGGCTTCAACTTCATCCAGGATCCCATCGAGTACGGCACCCGCACCCACCACTCCAACGTGGACACCTATGAGCGGTTGGTGATTGATGATCTGAAGCAGGCCGCGACGGTGGTGGCGTGGACCGTGTATGAGCTGGCAAATCGGCAGGAGATGATGCCGCGGCCACCCGAGCCACGCCCCGCAACACCTTAGCTGATAGCTGATAGCTGATAGCTCTCAAGCGTGCCACCCCGCACCGTGCCGAGCGTCCGTACCAGAGACGGACAAGGCTGGGCGCATGCAGAACCGGAAGACGGTGGTCGGTTGGCTGGCCGCGATTCTCGCGCTGGTCGTGGCGCTGGTCTTCGCCGCGCACCTGATCCTGGAGCGGCGCTTTAACACGGAGCACGTTCAGCAGCGGCTCTCGGCCACCCTCGCGCGCGAAAGCGACAGCCTCTACACCATCCGCATCGGCTCCGCCCATTTCAGCCTGTTCGGGCGCAGTTTCGTCGTCACCGGTCTCGAGCTGCTTCCCGACACCGCGGTGTTTGCCCGCCGGAGGAAAGCCGGTCCAGTCTCCGCGACCCAGGTGCGGCTGAGCGCTGCGTCGCTGCGGGTTAGCGGCGTGAACCTCTGGCGGTTTTACCGCAACCAGTTCTGGGCCGGCGCGGCCGAGCTCGATTCGCTGCGGGCCGAAGCGCTGGTGGATCGGAGCCTGCCCCGCCGGCCCAAGCATCCGGTCCGGCTTCCCCATCAGCTCCTGCGGGCAGCCGGCCTGGTCCGGGTCGACCGGTTCCGGATGGCGCATTCGCAGATTCGTTTTTCGGAGCGGGCCAGTGACGGCGCGCGCTTCGGCACCATGTACTTCGACTCCCTGGCCCTGAGCGGCTCCAACCTGACCGACGATCCGCGCCGGATGTCCGCCGCGACACCTTGCAGGATCGAGGTCAGCGCCCTGCTCGAGGGAGTGGGTCCGACGGCGGTGCATTTTGACTACGATCTGAGCGCGCCGCGCCTGAACCTGCTTTTTCACGGCTCGGTGTCGCGCTTCGCGGGGCCGGCGCTGAACCAGATGCTGGTCAATTACGAGGGTCTCCGGATTCGCAGTGGGGAGCTCGATTCGCTCTGGTTC
>DASYPD010000468.1:0-5472 GCA_036007005.1 Gemmatimonadales bacterium | reverse complement strand
CGCTTTGGCAATGAGCTAGGGGTTAGGGACTAGGGACTAGGGGCTAGGGGCTAGGGAGTTAGAGAGACTAAGGTCCGTGTTCAAGTATACTTCTTAAACCCCTAGTCCCTAGTCCCCAGTCCCTAGCCCCTGGCCATGCGCCCCCGCGACCGCATCCTCGCCAACCTCGAAGCCCTCTACCGCGAATCCTACCAGCGAGCCACCGCGGCCGCCGACGAGACTCGCATGGCCGATCTCGACAATGCCTACATGCGCGATCAGCTCATGCTGGAGATCCTGCTCGACATCCGCGACCTCTTCGCCGTGGCTCCCGCGGCCCCGGCCAAGGGCACCAGCGCGATCGAGAAGCTGGAAGCGCTGCGCCGCCTTGCCAAGTTCCACCCATGAGCGCCCGAGTCGGGCTGGTCCTCCTGCTCGCCGGCTGTGCCTCGGCGCCTCGGGCCGATCTGGTGATCTATGGCCGGATCTGGACCGCGGACAGCACCCAGCCCTATGCCAGTGCCATCGCCATTCAGGGTGACAGCATCGTCGCGGTGGGTGACAGCGCTGCCCTAACCCGCTACGCCGGCTCCGCCACTCGCACCCTTTCCGGCGCGTTCGTGGTGCCCGGCTTCCAAGACGATCATGTCCACCTCCTGAGCGGCGGCTTTCAGCTCGCCAGCGTGGACCTTCGTGATGCTGCGTCGCCGGAGGAGTTCACCCGCCGGCTCAAGGCCTTTGCCGCGACGCTCCAGCCCGGCGAGTGGATCACCGGGGGCGACTGGGACCACGAAAAGTGGCCCGGCACCCCGCTGCCCGACCGCGCCTGGATCGATTCGGTGACGCCGCGGAACCCCGTCTTCGTCAACCGGCTCGACGGCCACATGGCGCTGGCCAACTCGCTCGCGCTCGCCGCCGCAAAGCTCGACAAGAGCAGCAAGGAAGTCCCCGGCGGCACCGTGGTACGCCGCCCCGACGGCGAGCTCAGCGGTGTGCTCAAGGACGAGGCGATGAACCCCGTCTTCGCGGCGATGCCGACGCCCTCGCCCTCCCAGCTCGACTCCGCCCTCGCTCGCGCCATGCGCCACGCCGCCTCGCTCGGCGTGGTCGGGGTCTCCAGCGTCAGCACCAGTTGGGACGACATCGCGGCGCTTCGGCGCGCGCGCGGCCGCGGCGCCCTCACCCTCCGGGTCGCTAACTACATCCCGCTTGCCGCTTGGCGCAGCATGGCTGACTCGCTCACCGCCCACGGCCCGGGGGACGAGTGGATTCGCACCGCGGGCGTCAAGGGATTTGTGGACGGCTCGCTCGGCTCGACCACCGCGCTCATGTTCCAGCCCTATCGTGACGCGCCGGGCACTCGCGGGCTCTTCGTCACTCCCGAAGATTCTCTCCGCCGCTGGATTGCGGCCGCGGACTCCGCCGGGCTGCAGGTCGCGGTGCACGCCATCGGCGACCGCGCCAATGCGCTGCTGCTCGATATCTACGACAGCGTCGCGAAGGCGCACGGCGCGCGCGACCGCCGCTTCCGGATCGAGCACGCGCAGCACCTGCGTCCTCAGGACCTCGCGCGCTTCGCGGTACTCGGCGTGATCCCCTCCATGCAGCCCTACCATGAGGCCGACGACGGCCGCTGGGCCGCCAAGCGCATCGGCCCCGAGCTCATCAAGGGCACCTATGCCTTCCGCTCACTGCTCGAGAGTGGTGCGCGCCTCGCCTTTGGCTCGGATTGGACCGTGGCCCCGCTCGATCCGCTGCTGGGCATCCAGGCCGCCGTTACTCGCCAGACCCTGGACGGCAGGAATCCGAACGGCTGGGTTCCCGAGCAGAAGATCAGCCTCGAGGAGGCACTCCGCTGCTATACCGTCAATAACGCCTACGCAGTCTTCGCTGAGGCTCGGCGGGGCGCGCTCAAACCCGGATACCTGGCTGATGTCGTGATTCTCGACCGCGACCTGAGGCGGATTCCCCCCGCCACGGTCGGGCAGGCGAAGGTGCTGGCGACGATCGTGGGCGGGAAGGTCGTCTATAAAAGGGAACTAGGGAGCTAGGCAGCTAGGGAGCTAGGGGCTAGTCGCCGGCTCCTCTATCTTTGCTTCAGGGCCCCCTAGCTCTCTAGCCCCCTAGCTCCCTAGCCCCTAGCTCATGGCCACTCGCCCCGCCGGAACCCAGCGCAGCAGTCGGCTCGACAAATCCGAATTGCTGGAGATGTATCGGCTGATCCTGCTCGCCCGGCGCCTCGACGACAAGGAGATCCAGCTCAAGCGCCAGAATAAGATTTTCTTCCAGATTTCGGGCGCCGGGCACGAGGGTGTCCTGGTGGCCGCCGCCAAGCTGCTGCGTCCCGGCTACGACTGGTTCTATACCTACTATCGCGATCGCGCCCTCTGTCTCGGTCTCGGCATGACCGCGACCGAACAGCTCCTCTCCGCGGTTGGCGCGGCGGACGATCCCAATTCCGGTGGTCGGCAGATGCCCTCGCACTGGGGTCACCGCGAGCTCCACATCGTGTCCGCCTCGAGTCCCACGGGGACGCAGTTCCTCCAGGCGGCGGGCGCCGCCGAAGCCACCCTGCGCTATGCGCGCGTCGCGGCCATTCCGGATCGAGAGGAAAAGAGCAAAGCGGACGAGCTGGTCCTGGTTTGCGCCGGCGAAGGCACCACCAGCGAGGGGGAGTTCTGGGAATCGCTCAATACCTCCTGCAATCTGAAGCTGCCGATTCTCTATCTCATCGAGGACAACGGCTACGCCATCTCGGTCCCCGTGGAAGTGGGAACCGCCGGCGGCTCGATCTCCAAGCTCGTCGCCGGCTTTCCCTGTCTGCTGATCCAGGAAGTGGATGGCTGTGACCCGCTGGCGTCCTATGATGTGCTGAGCCGGGCGGTGGATCACGTGCGCGCCCGCAAGGGTCCTGCTCTGGTGCACGCCCACGTCATCCGGCCGTACAGCCACTCGCTTTCCGATGACGAGATCCTCTACCGGCCCCCCGACGAGCGCGCGCAAGACGCAGCCCGGGATCCCCTGACCCGCTTCCCCGCCTACTTGCTGGCGCAGGGCGTCGTCACCGAAGCCGAGCTCCAGCTCATCCGGCAGCAGGTCGAGGACGAAGTCGAGGTCGCCACGGACACTGCGCTCGCCTCGCCGCAGCCCGCCCCTGACACCGCCACGCGATACGTCTACTCGCCCGAGCTGGATCCCACCTCGGAGCAGTTCGACACCGAGGATGATCCGCACTTCGTCGGCGATCCCACCACCATGGTGGATCTGCTCAACACCTGTATGAAGGATGAGATGGCGCGCGATCCCCGCATTCTTGTCTTCGGGGAGGACGTGGCTGACGTGAGCCGCAAGGAGTACCTGGGCCAGGTCAAGGGCAAGGGCGGCGTCTTCAAGGTCACCTGGGGACTGCAGCAACTCTTCGGCGAGGAGCGCGTCTACAACTCCCCTGTGGCGGAAGCCAACATCATCGGGCGCGCCATCGGGCTCGCCACCCGGGGCCTGAAGCCCGTGGTCGAGATCCAGTTCTTCGACTACATCTGGCCCGCCTATATGCAGCTCCGCAACGAGCTCGCCATCATGCGCTATCGCTCCAACAACGCCTTCAGCGCTCCCGTGGTCGTGCGGGTGACCTACGGAGGCTATCTCAAAGGCGGGGGGCCCTACCACTCCCAGACGGGCGCGACGGTCTTCACCTCGATCCCGGGTCTGCGCGTCGTCTGTCCCGCGACCGCGCTCGATGCCAATGGACTCCTGCGCACCGCGATCCGCTGCGACGATCCGGTGCTCTTCCTCGAGCACAAGCACCTCTATCGCCAGACCTACAATAAGGCGCCTAACCCGGGCCCCAATTTCATGATCCCCTTCGGCAAGGCCCGCACGGTGCGCGAGGGGACCGATCTCACCGTCGTCACCTACGGCGCGCTGGTTCAGCGCAGCCTCGTCGCCGCCAAAGCGGTCGAGGAGAAGACCGGCCGGAGTATCGAGCTCATCGATCTCCGCTCGCTGTCGCCGGTGGATTGGGAAGCGCTCTACGCGTCGGTCCGCAAGACCGGCCGCGTCCTGGTGGCCTACGAAGACTCTCTCTCCTGGGGCTACGGCGCCGAGCTCGCCGCCCGTCTCGCGGATGAGGCCTTTGCCTGGCTCGACGCTCCGGTCCGCCGGGTGGCGTCGCTCGATAGCTTCGTCGCCTACGCGCCCGACCTCGAGGATGCCATCCTGCCGCAGGTGGAAGGTTTGGCCGCCGCGATGGACGAGCTGCTCCGGTGGTAACCCTGCGCGTTCCTCTCCTTCTCTTCGGCGCGGTACTGCTGGGCGCGCCGCTGGGCGCCCAGCCCGATTCGAGCCTGCGTGCGGGTTACCAGCTCGATTCGGAGGGGAAGACCGCCGAAGCACGCAGCCTCTTTCAGCGCGCCATCGCCGCGGCGACGGACCCTGTCGCGAAGGCCCAGGCCCAGCGCGCGATGGCGATGTCCTATGCGTTCGATGGGGACTGCGCCAACGCGGTCAAGTATGAAGAAATGCTGATCGCTTACTGGGCGAGCCGCGAGGAAGCCGAGCCGCAGAACGCCTTCTTCCAGGAAGGCGAGATCGCCAATGAGGCGGCGCGGGTCTGCATCGACGCGGGAGATTTCGCCACCGCCGAGCGCTATTACCGGAAGGGAAGCGAGCTCGGCAACCAGGAGCCCGAGCCCCGGACCCATGCACGGAGCCTGTGGGATTTCCGGCTCGCCCACGCGTTAGGCAGGCTGGCGGCCCGCCGTGGCAATAAGGCCGAAGCCCAGCGGCAGATTGCGCTCGCGCGGAAGGCGCTGGACAGCGACAGCGCCATGGCGGCCCAGCAGGAGCGCTTTTTTCCCTACCTCGTGGGCTACGTGGCGCTCTATACCGGAGAGCTCCAGACCGCCGAAGCCGAGCTGACCAAAGCGCTTGCCCTGCGGGGGAACCAGAACGATCCCTTCCAGACCTATCTGCTCGCGCTGACCCTGGAGCGAGCGGGGCAATCTGCCCGGGCCCGGGAGCTCTACCAGCGGGCCTACGATCTCGCCACCGGCCATAACCCGCCCTCAGCGTTTGTCCGGCCTGCCGCGCGCAAAAAGCTCGGGCTCTAGCGCCGCACCCGCATTCCCGCCGCGCTGTCCCACTGCAGCAGCGTCGCGCTCTTCGGCAGGGGCGCCTCCGGCACCTCACCGATCGCGACTCCGTGCGGCCATTCCGGCGGGCAGATCGCCACGTAGCGCGCATAGCCTCCGACCCCGCCGGCAAACTTCGGATACCCGATCGTGACGAGACAGCCGCTCTCCGCCACCTGATCGAGGTTGGCGACGCCTTCGGCCTGCGCATAGCCGTGATGCATCAGCCAGGATTCGCCTTCCAGCGCGGCGGTGGTGTCGGTGTCGAGGGGCTCGTGGCCGTGAAAGAGAATGTGTCGCTCGAGGTGCAGGAAGCGGAGCGCCGCGAGCGAGACGCCGGGAAACGGAGTCCGGGTCGCGAGCG
>DASYPD010000467.1:0-4164 GCA_036007005.1 Gemmatimonadales bacterium | reverse complement strand
TAGCCGACGAAGTAGAATGGCCCGATGAACGCAAAGCCCAGCGTGCCGAAAAACACCGCGAGGAAGATGTTGAACATGCCCCTCTGCGCGTACTGGGTGCAGATCTCGACGACTTTCTTGATGTCGCTCACCGACGCCTTGGTACTGCTCTCCAAATCGATGTTGGCCTTGATGAATTCCACTGCGCGGTACGCTCCGGTGGTCACCGCCTGCGTCGAGGCACCGGTGAACCAGTAGATCATCGCGCCGCCGGTGATCAGGCCCAGCAGGAAGGGCGGGTGCAATAGCGAAAGCTTGTCGAGATTTTCGGTGAGCCCCGAGGTGAGCGCCACGATGATCGCGAAGATCATCGTGGTGGCACCGACCACCGCGGTGCCGATCAGTACCGGCTTGGCCGTCGCCTTGAACGTGTTGCCGGCACCGTCGTTCTCCTCCAGCAGGTGCTTGGCCGCCGCGAAATTGAGGTCATAGCCGTCTTCCTGCTTGACGCGGGCTGCCAGACCCGGCACCTGCTCGATCAGGGAGAGCTCGTACACCGATTGCGCATTGTCAGTCACCGGGCCGTAGGAATCGACCGCGATCGTCACCGGCCCCATGCCGAGGAACCCGAAGGCCACCAGCCCGAAGGCGAACACCGCCGGCGCCAGCATCAGCTCGCCCAGACCCATCGTGCTCACGCCGAACGCGATGCTCATCAGGGTCACGATGGTGAGGCCCAGCCAGTAGGCGCTGAAGTTTCCCGCCACGAATCCCGACAGGATGTTGAGCGATGCCCCGCCCTCGCGCGACGAAGTCACCACCTCGCGCACATGCCGGGACTCCATGGAAGTGAAGATCTTCACGAACTCCGGAATGATCGCGCCCGCGAGCGTGCCGCAGGTGATCACCGTCGAGAGCTTCCACCAGAGGGTGCCGTCGCCCAGCTGGTGAATCAGCAGGTACGAGGTCAGGTAGGTCAGGATGATTGACACGATCGAGGTCAGCCAGACCAGCGTGGTGAGCGGCGTCTCGAAATTCATCTTGTCGGCATGGCTGTAGCGCGCCTTGCTCACCGCCGCGTTGAGGAGATACGACACCCCGCTCGCGATGACCATCAGCACGCGCATCATGAAGATCCACACCAGCAGCTGGACCTGGGTATCGATCCCGGGAACCGCCAGCAGAATGAACGAGATCAGCGCGACGCCCGTGACGCCATAGGTCTCGAAGCCGTCCGCGCTCGGCCCTACCGAATCACCCGCGTTGTCTCCCGTGCAATCGGCGATCACGCCCGGGTTGCGCGCGTCGTCCTCCTTGATGTTGAAGACGATCTTCATCAGGTCCGCCCCGATGTCGGCGATCTTGGTGAAGATGCCACCCGCGATTCGCAGCGCGGCCGCGCCCAGCGATTCGCCGATCGCGAAGCCGATGAAACAGGGGCCCGCGTAGGCCCCCGGGATAAACAGCAGGATGCAGAGCATGATCAGGAGCTCGACGCTGATCAGTGCCATGCCGATGCTGATCCCGGCCTTGAGCGGGATGGCGTGGAGCGGATACGGCTTCCCGCGCAGGCTCGCGTACGCGGTGCGCGAATTGGCAAAGGTATTGATCCGGATCCCGAACCACGCCACGCCGTAGCTCCCGGCGATGCCGACGAGGCTGAAGAGCAGGATAATGGCGACGCGGAACGGTTCGAGGTGCCGCAGGACGCCGAAGTACAGCGCGATGACGGCCCCGATGAAGATCTCCAGGATCAAGAGGAACTTGCCCTGGGTGATCAGATAGGTCTTACAGGTCTCGTAAATCAGCTCGGAGATTTCGCGCATCGACTCGTGCACCCGCATGTTGCGGAGCTGCGAGTAGATCAGCAGCCCAAAGAGCAGCCCGAGCGCACAGACCACCAGGCCGCTCATCAGCAGCGTGCGGCCGTTCACGCCCAGGAATTGCGCCTGGGAAAGGTCCGGCACCACCAGGTTGGCTTCGCCTCCCTCGGCTCGGGCACTCGCCTGGGCCAGCAGGAGAGTGGGCATGAGCAGCAGAGCGGCTAGCGGGCGCACGGCTCGACGGCAGACCTGGGCCATCCCAGTCATGATCGAAGCTCTCCGAAAGGCGGGGAATCGGACAAAACGCGGGACAAAGCTAACGGAAGGACGGAAGCTCGGAAAGCCGGAATAAGGGGACCTTCCGTCCTTCCGTCTTTCCGCCTTACACGTGCTCCAAGAGCAGCTCCAGCTTGTGCCGCAGCTCGCCGAGCTGCTTCGACTTGAAGGCGCTCTTGGTCTGCTCCAGCACGTCGATCGTTTCTCGCACCGCCTGCTGCAGCTGAGCGCCGCGGGGACAGTTCATCAGCTGGCAAGGATGGGTATCCACCGCGCGGCCCGAGAGTGCCCGGCCCAGCTGGTCGAGGTCGGTGAGCGAACCCATCACATTACGGAGCGTGAGCGACAGAAACACATCGATTGCCGGCGCCGGCACACCGTCGCCCCCTTTGACATTCGCCAGGCCCTCGAACTCCCGCCGCCAATCGCGCAGGCGCCGCTCCGCGCTCTCCAGCGCGCGGTAGGAGCGGAAGCGCTGAACGGCGCTCTCCACTCGCGACAAGAGCTCCGGGAAGACCACCGGCTTGATCAGGTAGGCCGCCACCGGAAGCTCGACGCAGGCAATCGCCGAGCGCACCGAGGGATAACCCGTCAGGATGATGACCGGGAGCCCGCCGCTCGACTGCGCGATCCGACGCACCAGCTCCAGATCGGAATTGCCCGGCATCTCGAGATCGGTGATCAGCAGGTCGTAGTCACCCTGTGCGGCTTCCGCGAGGGCGGCCGCGCCGTCGGGCACCGTGGCGCACTCGAATCCTTCCCGCCGCAAGAGGTCCGCGGTGGAGGCCAGGAAAGTCACCTCGTCGTCGGCGAGCAGAATTTTCCCGCGCGGCACGGTCGAGTGGTTCACAGTCATGTTGCTACCCTGCTACCGGGGGGGGACAAAGGAATCCGCACCACAAATTCTGCACCTCCCTGCGGCGGATCGACGATGTCGATCGTGCCACCCAGCGCCGTGACCGAGCGCTGGACCATCGAGAGCCCGATCCCGACGCCGCTCGCCGCTGCATTGCGTTCCTTGCTGCTCACAAACGGCTGGAAGATCCGAGTGCGCAGCTCACCCGGCACCCCGGGGCCTTCGTCGCGCACCGTCAGCACGAACATCGAATCCACCACACTCGCCTTGACGGTCACCGTGCCGCCGGGCGGCGAGGCCTCCACGGCGTTCTGCACCAGATTATAGACGGACTGCCGCAGCACCGATTCCGGTATCGACACCTCTGAGGGCACCGCTTCCAGCTCGGCGTGAATCCGCACTTTGCTCTGCCGGTTGACCTGCTCCAGGAGCGCCACGGCGTCTCCGATCAGAGTCCGCACCCCCGCGCCGCGCGCGCCGTTGCCTTCGGAGCGATACGTCTCGTAGAGTTGCCGCGTCACGTTAGCGATCCGCCCGATCTCCCGATCCATGGCTGCAACATAGGCATAATGGGGATGTTCCGGCGGAATCACGTCGCGCAGGAGCAGGAAGCAGTTCTGGATGCCGGCGAGTGGATTGTTGATCTCGTGCGCTACCCTCGCCGCGATGCGTCCTATGCTGCTCAGCGCCTCGACCTCGCGGAGCTGAGCTTCGGCGCGCCGTGCGGCGGTGAGGTCCCGCCCCTCCGCCAGCAGCTGGACGACCTCTCCGCCGACATCCCGGATCGGCTTGAGCGACAGGTCGAAGCTCAGCCGGTCGCCCTCGGCGTTCTGCAGCTCGACTTCCTGAGTGACGGTATCTCCCTCCCGCGCGCACCGCGCGGCGGTCTCGATGCGGTCGCGCACGGCGGCCGTCGGCCACCAGGCCGCCTGCCAGAATTCGACGCCCTGGAGGTTCTCGATTCCAATTGCGGGGCCCAACAGCCGCAGTGCAGTCGGATTGGCTTCGAGGACGCGACCGGTCAGATCCAGCAGCGCCTGGAAATGGTACGCGCTGTCGAAGATGGCGCGGAAACGCCGTTCCGTGCTCTCGCGCTCTTCATCGATGCGCCGCCGCTCGCTCACGTCACCGCTGACGCCCAGCATCTGCGCGGGGACGCCGTCCGCGTCGCGCTCGATCACCCGTCCTCGATCCACTCGCCAGCGCCACCCCCCGGAGGGGTCCCTCAGC
>DASYPD010000466.1:0-2552 GCA_036007005.1 Gemmatimonadales bacterium | reverse complement strand
CGGAGGCCGCCGTCAGCTATCCGCCCAAGACGTTGGTGGTCACCTTCCCCACCGCCGGCGACTACAACTACTTCTGCACCGTGCACGGCGTCGGTAACGGCTACAATAACGGAACAATGATCGGGACGGTGTATGTGAAGTCAGGAAGTCAGTAGTCGGGATGGAGAGGTGGGGAAACTGCGGGGGCCGAGTTGTCGTCGGCCCCCGTGGTTTTTCCCCTGACCTCTGAATCCTCAGTCCTGCTCAGCGCCTCTTCTTCCCGGCCTTCTTCATGGGCCGCCGAGCTGCCTGCTTGCGCGCGGGAGCTTTGCGCGCCATTGCCTTCCGCGCGGTCTTCTTCGCGGCCTTGCGCGCCGGCTTCTTGGCGGCCGGCTTCTTGGCGGCCGGCTTCTTCGCGGCGGGCTTTTTCTTGGCCGCGGCCTGCTTGACGGGCTTCTTGGCGGCCGGCCGAGCCGCTGGCTTCGGCGCAGCGGGTTTCTCCGCGGGCATGGGCTTAGCCGCGGGTGGTGGTGGGGGCGGAGGTGGCGGCGGCGGTGGCGGAGGAGCCGGAGTAGAAGACGGCATCGGATCCATCCATCCTGACCCGGACCAACCCATTTCCATATCACGGAACGCGGCCATGCTGGACTCCTCGGCTGCTCATTGCGGCAGATCCCGCCGCAGAGGGGATAGGCGCTTCGGCGCCTTCGTAAAAGGGGTGATATATCTTGCACAACTTTCGCCCTTCTGCAAGCCGGAGTTTTCCCTCATGCGGGCGCTGGCGCTAACCCGACTCGGCGGGCCCGAGCACCTCGCCGTTCTGGAGCTCCCGGCGCCGGTTCTCCGCGGGGAGGACGAGGTCCAGATCCAGGTCCGCTGCGCTGCGCTCAACCATCTCGATCTCTTCCTGACCGAAGGGGTCAAGGGGATCAGCCTTAGCTTCCCCCACATCGTCGGGACCGACGGTGCGGGGGTGGTTCAGGCCGTCGGAGCAGCGGTGACGACGGTGCAGCCCGGCGACCGCGTTACCCTCAACCCAGGGATCTCCTGCGGGCAATGTCCGCTCTGCAAGGCGGGCGAAGAGCCCTACTGTCGTGATTTTCAGATTCTCGGAGAGCACCGCTCCGGCACTGCTGCGGAACTCATCGTCGTTCCAGAACGCAACGTAGCAAAGATTCCCGATGCGATGCCCTGGCCGGTTGCGGCGGCGCTGCCACTCTCCACGCTCACTGCCTGGAGAATGCTGACGACGCGGGCCCGACTCGAAGCGGGCGAATGCGTGCTCATCTGGGGTGCGGGCGGCGGGATCTCCCTCGCGGCGCTTCAGATTGCCAAGGAACTCGGCGCGCGGGTGATCGTCACCGGCTCTTCCGAGGCGAAGCTCGCCAAGGCGCGCGAGCTCGGTGCCGAGGTCGGGTTCAACCATGCCGAACGGGCTCCCGATGAGATCGCGGGCGAGGTGCGGAAGCTCACCGGCGCCGGCGTCGCTGTGGTCGTTGATTCAGTGGGAGCAAAAACCTGGAGCGCGTCGCTTCGTGCGCTGCGTCCCGGCGGCCGCCTGGTGATGTGCGGCGCGACGAGCGGACCCGAGGTCGGTCTCGACCTCCGCCGGCTCTTCTGGTTCCAGTGGAGCGTCTTGGGATCGACGATGGGCACCCCGCGCGAATTCGCGGCGGTGATGGCACTGGCCTCGAGCGGCAAACTGTGGCCGGTGATTGATTCGGTGGTTCCCTTGGAGCAGGCACGCGCCTCCTACGAGCGCATGGCTCGCGGGGAACAGCTCGGCAAACTCGTCCTCGAGGTGTCGCGGTGAGCGAACTCTGGCAGCGGTTGCAGGCGGGCGGCGCCCAGCTTTGGGCCATTCTCCCCGCGCTCCTGGTCGCGGTGGCCATTCTGATCGCGGGTTACTTTCTCGCTCGACTGGTCGAGCGCTGGACCGACGCCCTGCTCGTCCGGCTCAACTTCAACAAGGTGGCGGAAGCGGGGGGACTCTCCGAAGCGATGGGGAGGACCGGCACCCGGCTCGATCCCATTCACGCCATCGGGAAGCTTTTTTTCTGGCTGGTGATGCTGGTGGTGATCCTGCTCGCGAGCAGCGCGCTCGGGCTCACCAGCATCAACACGATGTTCGGCACGATGCTCTCCTACATCCCCACGCTCGTCGCGGCGATCGTCATCGTGATCCTCGGCTTGATCGTGGGGGAGTTCGTCCGTGCGCTGGTGCTCGCCTCCGCGGGGGGCATGGAAGGCGTGCCGGTCCTCGCCAAAACCGCTAAGGCCTCGGTGGTGCTCATCGCGGTATTCATGGCCGTCCAGCAGCTCGGGATCGCGGAAGAAATCGTGACCGCGGCGTTCACGCTGATCCTCGGCGCGATCGCGCTGGCGGCGGGCTTGGCGTTCGGGCTGGGTAACCGCAACCTGGCGGGGGAGATCACCCGGCGCTGGTACGAGGAAGGCCGGGCGCGGCGGCAGAAGCGACGGAGCCCGGCGCAGGTCGAAGAGGAACCGCATCAACGGTCAACGGTCAACGGTCAACAGGACCTGCCCTTGTGAAGGGCAGCCGGTTACCGATG
>DASYPD010000465.1:0-3263 GCA_036007005.1 Gemmatimonadales bacterium | reverse complement strand
GGCAGCGAGAGCGGATCGCCCTCGGTCGCGATCTTGAGGTGCGCGATGATGGTATCGACCGGTGCCTTCTTCGCCAGGGAGATCTGTGCCTGGCAGTAATGCGCCAGACCGGAGTTGGGCAGCAGCTTGATGGCCTTGAGGGCGGCCTCCTGCGCCTTGTCGGGCTGGGTCTGGCGCAGCGTTTCGCACTGCTTGGCCTCGGGCAGGGCCTTGAAGGCGGGCGCGAAGGCGGTGGCAATCCGAGCCCCGAAGTCTTCGAACGATTCATTCGGATTCTGCGTCAGCCGCACCATCTGGCCCGCGTCATCGTTGGTGCCGGTGAGCCGCGCCTCGACGGCGTAGCGCCCGCCCTCCCCTTTGAGCATGGTGGAAATGATCATCACCCGTGCTTGCAGCGACGTCGCGAGCTGCCGGGCCACCATGGGAGGCAACACCGCGTCCACCGGGTAAGCGTACTGTTGCAAGGCCTCGTTCATCTGGGCGCGTGTCAGAGTCTTGTACCACTTTTCCGCCACGTCCTCGCTGCGATCGCGCAGTCCTGCGCCGACCCTCACGGACGCGGTCGAGTCCTGTGCAGAAAAGCTGTGGGGGTTGGCGACCAACAGTCGCGGCAGATTCACCGGCACGGTGGACGGCCGATTGGCGCGCAGTTGCGCTCCAAGAGGGACCGCCGTGAGCTCAAGCCAGAGGCCCGCAGCAAGCAGCTGTTTCAAACGCATGCGGAACTACCTCCCTGCTGAAACCGCCTCGCGGGCGGAAACCACGCTCCCTCTCGGAACGCGGGACATGGGCGAAGAGGGATTCGAACCCCCGACATCCTGCGTGTAAGGCAGGCGCTCTGACCCGCTGAGCTATTCGCCCCGGGCGAACGGCACCGCGGTCTCATCCCACTTCACATGGGGGACGCGTGGCGCCAACAACCGCGCACCAGACTGCAGCCGAACAGCCCTCAGAGCGCGATAGCCAAAGGGAAAAGCACGCAGTAGCCGAGCACCAGTAACACGGCAGCCAGACTCGCCGCCCCCGCGTTGAGCATGAGATACCCGGCGATGAGACAGCCGGTCGCCGCGATGAGCACGACGACGTTGCGGCGCCCCAGAAGCCCGCGCCGAGCCCCGCGCTTCACCTCAGTGGACGACATAAGGCGTTGAAAGCTATGGCTCTGGACCTGCTTCTTCAAGCGGCGGGGTTTCCGGCTCGCTCTCCACGATCCAGCCCTCATCCAGGGCTTGGCGGCGGGGCCTGTCGCGACGACGCCGCAGCGAGGCAGCGACGAAAATCAGAGTGGCGATAACGATCCAGAGGCCGCCCGCCATGAGCCACCCCACGATTCCGAAGCGGCGGCGGACGTCCTTCTGCCACTCGAGCTCGAAGCGGCCGAGCGGTGAGCCCGTCGTCGCGAGCACGGCGACCTCGAAGTCCTCGCCCGCAGCGAGCCGGCGCAGCAAGGGAACCAGAGAATGCTCGGGATGCCGGCGGGCGAGCAAGGCGACCGCCGAGGCGGCGAGTGCGTAGGCCGATTGTGCCGTGGGCTCCGCGGCGCGGAGCGCACGATCCAACTCGAAGAAGCCGGGCACCCGGCCGCTCGCCACGGCGAGATCGAGGCGCAAAGCATCCAGCCGATCGAGCTCTCCGGCCGCGAGTGCCGCGTAGCCCTCGTCGAACCAGAGGGGAACTCTCACCCGAATTGCGTCGTGGAGCGCCAAGTGCGCGAGCTCGTGCCGCAGGATCTGGTACGGATTGCCCGCGTCGGCGCGGACCAGGATGGTACGCGCCCCGGGGAAAGCGAACCCGGCGCCCCACGAGGGAGCCTGCTGGCGGAGCAGCGCCGCCACGCGCTGGTCGCCGCGCACCACCAGCAGCCGAAGCGGCACCACCTGGCGCGGCCCCAGCCCGTACCAGTTGATCGGTTGAGCGGCGCGTTGCGCCAGCTCGCGCGCGAGCTCACGCTCCCCTTCCGGCGCGACCACCAGCACTTGGCCGACCTGTACTGCTTGCAGGTCGGGGGATTGCTGCGGACCTGCGGCCCGCGCAATGACGACCGACATCAGGAGGAGGAGCGTGGCACCTCCTCTCCGCGGGCCACCCTGTCGAGCAGCTCCTGACAACGGCGGGACCAGGGCGACACCCGACCGGCTTGGGCCCCTCTCGTCCAGCTGGCGCGCGCCGCCTCGGGCTGCCCGGCAAGCCACTGGGCTCGGCCGAGATCGTGGTAGGCCTCGATCAGATTGGGACCCAGCGCGATCGCCTTGGTGAGAAAGGACTGGGCATCGGCCAGCATGCCCCGCTCGAAATAGACGAGACCGAGATAGTAATGCGCGTACAGCGTCGCCTTGGGGTCGCTATCGAGCTGGATGACGCGCGAGAGCTGCTCAATCGCCTCACCGAACGAGCGCTTCTTGAGACAGAGATAGCCGACATTCATCCGCGCCAGAGCATTGGACGGCTCCTGCTTGAGCACTCGGGAAAAAGTCGCCAGCGCCTCCACCTCGCGCCCGCTCTGGAGCTCGGCCCAGCCCAGCATCGCTTCCGCCTGCGTGTTGCCTGGGGAGAGCTCGAGCGCTCGACCCAAGGCCTGAATGGCGGCCTCCGCCTCTCCGGCGGACAGCAGGCTCCAGGCCTTCTCGACATAGGTGGAGGCCCCGAGGTGGTCGGAACGGAGCTGAGCTCCCCCGCCAAGAGCGGAAAGTTGTTTGTAACGATTCACCAGGGAGCGGATATCCTCCTTGAGCTTGGCGAGGTCGGCGAGCGTTGCATCGACGGACTTGAAGAGGCGGATGATCCGGCGCTTGATGGCGTCACGGCCGGCTTTATCCGGGCTCCTTTCCAGCAATGCGGCGATAGCTTGGAACTCGGCACGGATGGCCGGGAGCGATTCGGGCGAGTCCTCGCTCACAGCTCGACGGCTCCGCGCTGATAGGAAGTCACCCGCACCCGCCCAGTTGCGAGATCGAACTCCACCGAGCGGCCGTAGTCTCCACCCACTGCCTCGCCGATCACCCGGAGCCCGAGCCGGTGCAGCACCGCGCGGGCGGCGGCGACGTTGCGCTCACCCATTTGCAAGGTGCCCGCCGGTTGTAAGGTCGTAAACATGCTCGCCCCCCCCACCAGCCGGGCGGTCAGGCGCGATTCGTGGGCCCCCAGCGCGAGCAGGCCCTTCAAGAGCGCGGCGATCGCGGCCGGGGCGGCGCGCGCTGGCTGATCTGACCGGGGACGTCCGATGTGCTGAGACGGCAGCAGCACGTGAGCCAGTCCACCCACCG
>DASYPD010000464.1:0-2396 GCA_036007005.1 Gemmatimonadales bacterium | reverse complement strand
GAGGCCCCCGACGTGAGGCGGCCGGCCAGTGGACCCTGGGCCGCGGGCAGGGGGCAGCGCTTTTCTCGCCGGGGTGCTTGACGCTCGCGCTCGATGAGACGGGCCTGCTGACCCTGGCGGAACAGCTGGGCCAGAGTCTCGCCCCCGGCGAGGTGGTCTGGCTCTCGGGGGAACTCGGCGCGGGAAAGACGACGTTCGTGAAGGGACTGGTCCGCGGGTTAGGTGTCACTCTGCGGGCGACCAGTCCTACCTACGCGCTGGTGCACCGCTACGACGGGCCCCGCGGACCGGTCTATCACGTGGATTGCTACCGGCTGCGCACCGCGGAGGAGGCGCACGATCTCGACTGGGAGACGCTCGCGGCGGGAGACGCTTTGCTGATCGAGTGGCCGGAGCGGGCGGAGGGCTGGGCGCCGCGAGCGACACGGAAGGTCGCGCTGGCGCATCTGCCTGACCCGGAACTCCGCCAGGTGGAGCTTGCTTGATCTCGCTCGCGGTGGAGACGACGACCGATCGGCTCTCGGTGGCGGGACGGTCGGTCGGGCGCTCAGGCGGTCAGACGGTCGAGCGCGTGCTCGAAGGCGCGCGGCGGCACGCGTCCCAGCTCTTCCCGCTGCTCGACGCGGTGCTGCGCGAGCTTGGCGGAGGGCTCCCCGACGTCACCACCCTCGCCGTGGCGGATGGGCCGGGAAGCTTCACCGGGTTGCGAGTGGGATTCTCGGCGGCCAAGGCGCTCGCTCGGGTGCGGCCCGAGCTCGAGGTCTGGACTGCCTCAACACTGCTGGTGCGCGCGGCCGGGGCGGCGCCGCTGCCGCGAGCCCGCGTGCTGGTGGTGACGTCCGCGCTCCGGGGTGAGCTCTACGCGGCGCTCTATCGGCTCGAGCTGCCGAGCGGAGTCGAGACCTTGCGGGCGCCTGGGCTCGCCACCCCGGAAGCCCTGCAGCGGGAAAGGCCGGATCTGCTGGTCGCGGATGCGCCGGACAAACTGGTGGACCGGCTGGCCGACCAGTTCGCCGTGCCGCTGATTCGCGGCGCCGCGAGCCTGCCGAGCGCCGTCGCGCTGCTCGCCCTGGTGGGCGTGCCAGGGGGCGCTGTGCGGGTTAGGGATCTCGCGGCCTGGGAGCCCAGCTACGGGCGGCCCGCCGAGGCGCAGGCGCGCTGGGAGGCGCTGCATGGACGTACCCTGCCGGATTCGTCCCGCGTCGCTGGCTGACGTTCCCGCGCTCGCTGAGCTCGAGCGGCAGTGTTTCAGCGATCCCTGGACGGCCGCTGGGATTAAGGAAACGATTCAATATGAAACTGCACGCGCTTTCGTGGCTGGTGAGGAGGACAAGCTGGTGGGGTACGTCCTGGCCCGGATCTCGGGAGAAGAGGGCGAAATACTGGACCTCGCGGTGCTGCCCGATAAGCGGCGGCGCGGCATCGGCAGCAGCCTGCTTCAGGCCGTGCGCCAGGAGATGAAGGCCGCTGGAGTACGAGAGCTCTTTCTCGAAGTGCGTGAATCCAACGCCGCGGCGATTGCACTGTACCGCACGCAGGGATTCCGCCCCGTGGGCATGCGCACCCGCTACTATCGCAACCCCCCGGAAGACGCACTGGTGCTGCGGACTGCGCTCTGACCCTGCGGGATTCCGGACCTTCGGGCGTATCTTTGGTTTGTCGAAGCACTTAGCTTGAGCATACGATGGACGGGTCCGCAGCCGACCCGTCGTGACCCAAGAGGAAGAGGAGGAACTCATGAGCCGCAGTCTCAATCGCGCGCAGTTGATCGGAAACCTTGGAGCAGATCCCGAGGTCCGCAGTACGGCTAATGGAGGCCGGGTCGCGAATATGTCGATCGCCACGAGCCGGCAATGGAAAGGCTCTTCGGGCGACAAACAGGAAAAGACCGAATGGCATAAAGTGGTGCTGTGGAACAACAAAGGCGCGAATCTTGCGGACATCGCCGAGCGCTACTGCAAGAAGGGCGACAAGGTTTACGTCGAAGGCAGCATCGAGTATCGGACCTGGCAGGACAAGGAAGGCCAGACCCGCTACATGACGGAAATCATCGCCCGCGAGCTCATTCTCTTGTCCGGCAAGGGAGATGGTGGCGAGACGTTCTCCGCGCCCAAGGGGGCGGGGGCCGCACGCGCGACCGCCGGTGCCGCTGCCAAGGATGAGTCCTTCGAAGATTTCCCGGAGGCCCTGGATGCCGAGGCTGACGATCTACCGTTCTAACCTGGCTCTGCTCGCCGCGCTGCTGCTCCCGGGCGGCTCCACCGCGCAAGCCACCAAGCCGAGCACGCACATCGTCAAGAGTGGCGAGACGCTCTGGAGTATCGCCCGAGTGGAGCTGGGTGATCCGTATCTCTGGCAGCGCATCTACGAGCTGAATAGGGATGTGGTCTCCGATC
>DASYPD010000463.1:0-6834 GCA_036007005.1 Gemmatimonadales bacterium | reverse complement strand
GGTGGCCTGCGCAAGGCGCTCGCGAATGCGAACCGCTTGCAGGACATTCTGTTCGAGGAAATCCGCCCGGGACGAACCGGCAACGAGGTGCTGGCCGCCGCGTTGGCCAAAATGCGAGCGGAGCATATCGACGGGACGGTGTATACCCATCCGATCGGCATGCACGGCCATGGGGCGGGTCCGCTGATCGGGCTCTGGGACTACCAGGAGGGCGTGCCGGGGCGGGGCGATCACCCTGTCATTCCCAGCATGTGGTTCTCGAGTGAGCTGCAGGCCACGACGCCCGTGCCGGAATGGGGCGGACAACCCGTGCGCATGGCGGTCGAAGAGGATTTCTTCCTGGGAGCGGACGGAAAGCCACGCTGGGCACTCCAGCGGCAGGACAAACTCCATTTGATCAGGTGACCGGTAACCACTGGTCACTGGTCACTCCTTACCTCACGACCCTTCCGGTTTTATCCTAGGTGCCATGAGCGAGCCCGAATACCTGCTGCGACTGCGCCGAGCCCAACAGGAGCGCCAGGAAAAAGCCGGCAAGATCTCACCTTCCGCTCGGCCGGAGGGCGCCGTGCCGGCGTACAGTGCCCAGGAGCAGGAAACCCTGCGCTGGGCGAGGGAGCTGGCTGCCGGCACCGAGCTGCGCTCGATTCGGGGGCTGGCCGGGGCGCGTTTCGCGGTCCTGGTTCGCCTGCAGAGCGCCAGCGGGATGCGCTTTCTTTCGGTCGAAGGGCTGCCCACGCGAGAGGCGCTTAAGGAGCGGGTGAAGCCGGGCGCAACCGTCGGCGAGGAAGTACTCGGCGCCTACGAAGTGAAGGGGGGCCGCCCAGTTGCGATCGTCATCGAGGCCGGCCAGGTGGCCCTTAAGATGGGAATTCCCCGTCCGGGGGCCAACCCGGTGAGCCCCGAGAAAATGCTGCGGAAAGCGGCCAGCCAGGCTGAGCTTCGCGCCAAGACCCGCGCCAACAAGGGCCGGGAGCGCTGATTCCTCAGGGGACCTTGCCGCGGAGCTCCACGTCGTACACCAACACTGCGTTTGGCGGAATGTTCCCCTGACCTTCCCCTCCATAGGCCAGCCCGGGTGACAGCACGAGCTTACGCCGGCCACCCGGCTTCATTCCTGGCAAGCCGGCATCGATCCCCGCAATTACATCGCCCGCTCCGACTCGCAGCACCGCTTCCGCGCTATCCACCTTCGTGCCGTTCGGCAGCCAGCCCTGGAAGGCGATCGCTACCGAGTCTCCCTCGACTATTTCCGGGCCGTTACCCGGGGTGATATCCATCCAGAGTACTCCGATTGGAAGCTTGGCCATCTCGCTGATGTCCACCTGCAGGTCCGGCGCGTAATCCAGGAATTCGGGGACCGTGTCGCCTGGTGCAGGAGGAGGATTGAAGACTGAGCGCATGGACTCGAGCGCCGAATGGCGGGCATCAGCGCTACAGGCCAGAGCGCCGAGACCGAGCGCGAGCAGCAGGAGCAGCCGAAGCATGAGCCTTCAATATCTCCCATCTGGCGCTTGGCCGCGGATTCTTGCATTATCGCTCCCCTGAATCTCGTCACGCCGATCGAGGTTTTTTGGAGCTCGGCGCCCTGTTCCAGTGTGGAACTCATCGCCCTCGGGGGACGCTCAATGCACAGACCTGTTTTGAACCTCACTTGTACCGTTCTTTCGGCCGCGCTAGTGGGAGCCTGTGCCAAGCGCGAGAAAGCACCAGAACAAGCCCAATCGGCGGCCCCTCCCACGGTCCACGTCGTCGCTACCGACTACGCGTTTCAAGCTCCGGATACCCTGCCTGCGGGTCTGACAGCGTTTCATCTCATGAACAATGGGAAGGAACTGCACCATCTCGTGCTGATTCGCCTCGCCGCGGGCCAGACACCTGCGGACCTGGCCAAGCTGGATCCCGCGCAACCCTTGCCGGAGGGCATGGTGATGGTCGGCGGCCCCAACCCGGCCAATCCCGAGGGCGGGACCGCTGAAGCGATCGTTGAACTCAAGCCGGGGAATTATGTAATGGCGTGCTTCATCCCTGCGAGAACCGATGGGAAACCGCACATTATGCATGGCATGGTTCGACCGCTAACCGTTACCGCAAGCCAGGTGGAGAGCCAGGCTCCAACGCCGGATGTCACTCTCAAGCTGTCGGATTACGCCTTCGAGTCCACCCCGGCGCTGACCGGTGGCCATCACGTGATCCGAGTCGAAAACGACGGCCCCCAATTACACGAGCTCGTACTCGTCAAGCTCGATGCAGGCAAGACGGTGCAGGACTTCCTCCAATGGGCGGAAAAGTTGCAGGGACCACCGCCTGGCACTCCAGTGCCCGGGGTCTCCTTGATTAGTAAGGGCGAGACCAACTTCATAACCCTGGATCTGGTGCCGGGTGAGTACGGCATGTTCTGCTTTGTGCAGGATTCGAAGGATGGCAAGCCTCATTTCATGCATGGCATGGTCAAGCAAGTCACGGTGATGTAGTCCAACGGGCGAGCCGGCGCCGCGTCAAGGGCGCGGTGCCGGTTGTCGTTCATGCGGATTTTTTCATATGGAGAAATTCGCGGCAGCCTTGTTCCGGAGCGCGAATGAGGACAAGTTCCTGAGGTCGCTCCGGCGGCCAGGTCCGCACGATTTGCCGTGACTCTAACCGGGACAAACTTGAAAGCAGCGGTGATCAGTTTCCCCAACCGGGATGCCTCCGGTTTTGCGGAAGAGGTGAAGCAACGGATTGCCGCGTACTTCGAGTCACGCGGGATCAGCCGCCATGCCACGGCCGGCATGGTGGTGAAGACTATTGCTCTGCTGGCGATCTTCTTCGTGCCGTACGGTCTGATCCTGAGCAACCGGATCGCCCCCCTTGGCATGCTGGGCCTGGCGGTGGTGATGGGGATTGGACTGGCGGGAATCGGCTTCGCGATCTCTCACGACGCCCTGCACGGTGCCTATTCCGGCAATCCGCGCATCAACAGTCTGCTCGGCCGCTCTTTCGATTTGCTGGGCGCCAACGGCTACATGTGGAAGATCACCCACAACGTCATCCATCATACCTACACGAACATCGATGGAGTCGATGAGGATCTGACTGTCTCTCCGTTGCTGCGGCTCTCGCCGGGCGCGCCGTTACGTCGCGTGCATCGCTTTCAGCACCTCTACGGCTTCGCGACGTATATGATGTCCACGCTTTTCTGGGTCTTCATCAAGGACTTTAAGTATTTCCTGGCGCGGAACATCGGGCCTTACCAGAACAAGAAGCACCCGCGTGGCGAGGTGGTGAACCTCATTCTTTCGAAGCTCTTTTACTGCGCCTGGGCCATCGTCATCCCGCTGCTGGTGCTGCAGGTGGCCTGGTGGCAGTTTGCGATCGGATTCGTCCTGATGCACGTGACCGCCGGCTTCATTCTTGGCGTGATCTTCCAGCTCGCGCATGTGGTTGAAGGAACTGAATACCCGGTCCCCGATGGCCAGGGCCGCATCGACGAAGCCTGGCTGGTGCACGAAATGACGACGACCGCCGATTTCGCCAGGCGCAGCCGGCTGCTCTCCTGGTATGTCGGGGGTCTCAACTTCCAGATCGAGCACCACCTCTTTCCGCGGGTCTGCAGCGTGCACTATCCCGCCCTCAGCCCCATCGTTCAAGCGGTGGCCCGCAAGCACGGCATGCCCTATCACGACCAGCCGACTCTCTGGGCGGCGGTTCGCTCCCACTATCGGATGCTGAAGAGGCTCGGGCGGGATGCCTGGCGGGAGCAGGGAATCAGGGGATCAGGGAATCAGGGAATCAGGGATTTAGCAAAGCAGGAAGCCACGCCCCTGATCCTCTGATTCCCTGATCCCCTGATTCCCTACGCAACGCCCTTCCGGATCGCTTCCAGGACCTTCTCCGCGAACAAGTCAATCTCATCCGGCGTGGTATACACGTTGGGCGTGATCCGCAGCCCGGTGAATTCCGGGTGGCCGATAAAGGTGTTGATGATGCGGTACTTGTCCACCAGCCAGCCGTTGAGCTTGGCCATGTCCATTCCGGTCACGTTGAACAATGCGATCGCGCCCGAATAGGGCGAATCGAGCGGGGTGAGCACGCGGACCCGGTCGTTTTCCGCCAACAGTCGCTTGGCCCAGCGATCCCGCAGCCAGCGCAGCCGCGCGACTTTGCGATCCGCGCCGATGGCTCGGTGGAAAGCGAGCGCGGCCGAGATCGCGTTGTGATTGGCGGCGGGGTGGGTGCCAATTTCCTCGTATTTCCGGATGTCCTCGTCCATCTCGGGCGGCGCCGCCATCATCGCCCACAGCTTCTTCTGCTTGTCCTTGCGGACATAGAGGAATCCGGCGCCCACCGGGGTGAGCAGCCACTTGTGAAGGCTGGTGCCGTAATAGTCGACCCCGAGCTCGTCGCGCTTGAAGGGGAAGTGGGCGTAAGCGTGCGCGCCGTCCACGAACACGTCGATGCCAAGGGGCCGAGCCAGCGTCACCAGCTCCTTCACCGGCATGATCTGGCCCGTGAGGTTGGTGATGTGGGTGACCTCGATGACCTTGGTGCGCGGAGTGATCGCGGCGCGGAACTGCTCGACCAGATATTGCTGCGAAGGGGGCGGCACCTTGACGGAGATCTCCTTCAGCACGATGCCGTCACGCCGCACCCGCTGGCGCCAGGTGGTCAGCATCCGGCCGTAGTTCTGGTTGGTGACGATCACCTCGTCGCCCGCCTTGAGATCCAGCCCGAGGATCATGATCTCGTTGGCTTCGGAGGCGTTGCGCGTGATCGCCATCTCTTCCGCGTCGCAACCGAAATCGCGCGCCAGGTCGCGTCGCACGCTCTCGATGCGGGGCTCCAGCACCCGCCACATGTGATCGACCGGCAGCTCATTGCTGAACTTGAGATCGCGGATCATCTGCTCGAGCACGTGGGTCGGTGCAGGCGAGCAGCCGCCATTGTTCAGGTTCACCATGGTGCGGTCGACGTCGAATGCTCGCTGGATCTCGGTCCAGTAGGCCTCGTCGTCGGCCAGCTTTTCGGGCGGCTTTCCCCCCGCGATCTCGGTGGCTCGTACCACCCGGGAGATGGCGTGCTCGCGGAAGACCGGCAGCGTGGCGGAGGTGCCCGCGAGGGCGGCGAGGAAGGAACGACGGGTGGCCATGGCGGCCTCCTCGGGAGGGATCGGGCTCCGGGGGACCGCTAATAGTTCGGTCTCGGGGCTCCGGACGCAAGTGCGGGGACCGCTTTCCGCAGCTTACCTGTCGCCCGCTCGCTGAGTAAATTATTCGCCGTTCCGGAAGTACAGCCCCACCGGGCACGCGACCTGCTACTCGACGCATTCTGGTTCTCCTTCGGGGCGCCGCCGCGTCAGCTGCGCGGCATAACCTCTCTGCGAACAAGACATTAGTGCCTTGCTGCGAGTCACTGCAGTCGACCGATCCGCGTCCATGATCCCCGCATTTCGCCGGGGCTTACTGGGGTGCGTTCTCGCGGCCGCGTTGAGCGCGGCCTGTACTCCGGAAACGGATGGATCGGGCGGGCTCGATCCGCCCGCGTCCGGCAGCCTGGTAGTCACCGTGGAGGGTCTCCCCCCGGGCGCGGGGGCCAGTGTCGCCGTTTCCAGCGCGCAGGGTTATCAGCGAAACGTGGCCGGGACGGAAACACTCTCCAATCTTCCCTTGGGCAGCTACGCCGTCGCGGCGCTCGAGGTGGTGATCGATGGCGATCGTTATGTGCCCGCGCCAGCATCGCAGACTGTTGCGGTGACGCCGGGAACTGCAGTGGCCGTTCATGTCGCTTACGTCTTGGTCACCGCTCGCTTGCAGCTCACCCTGGAGGGCATTCCGGCGGGTGGCAGCGTCACCCTGCAGCTCAACGGGCCCGGCGGCTACAGCCATAGCCTGGCGGGCTCCGAGCTGCTGACGGGCCTCACTCCCGGAACGTACCAGCTGCAGACCCCCGCGGTCTCGTTCAATGGAGATCAGTACCAGGCATTGCCGGAGCTTCGCGACATCGTGATTGCAGCGCCCGGGAGCGCACCGGTCGTTGCAACGGTCAGCTATGCGCTCGCAAGCGGACGTCTGGTGGTCGCGGTATCCGGAGTGCCGGCCGGTGCGAATGCGGCGATTCAGGTGACCGGACCAGGCTTCGACCGGCTGCTCACCCGGACCGATACCCTGACGGGACTGTTGCCGGGCAGCTACACGCTCAGCGCGAGTGCGCTCTCCGCCGGAGGGAATAGCTACGCCCCGGCGCCGGCCAGCGTTTCAGTGGTGGTCAGCGCCTCCCTGATCCCTGCCGCTGCACAGGTGGATTATCTGCTTGCGAGCGGAGCGTTGCAGGTGACGGCCGGGGGAATCCCCGCCGGCAGCAATGCAAACATCACCGTGAGTGGCCCGAACGGATTCTCGCAGCCACTGTCCGGATCCCAGCTGCTGACCAATCTGGCCCCAGGGAATTACACCGTGGCCGCCGGCAGTGTGCTTTCCGGAGGCCAGCTCTATGTGCCAGCTCCCGCGCAGCAAAGCATCCTCGTCTCCGCCGCGCTCACTCCCGAGCTGGTTGCGGTGAGCTATTCGCAGGCCCTCGGGAGCCTGACTGTCACGGTGAGCGGCCTGCCTGCAGGGACCTCCGCCAGCATCACCGTCAGCGGTCCCGGGGGATACGCGATGGCGCTGTCGGGCTCGCAGACCGTGACGGGTCTGGTGGCGGGCCTCTACAGCATCGCGAGCGGTGCCGTGAGCAGCGGCGGGGTGAGCTACTCGGCGCAGCCCGCCGTGCAGAGCGTGACGCTGAGCGCCGGCGGGAACGCGGCGGCGAACGTCGTTTACGCGGCAACCAGCGGCACTCTTGTGGTCGGCATCAGCG
>DASYPD010000462.1:0-5575 GCA_036007005.1 Gemmatimonadales bacterium | reverse complement strand
GGCGGGCCCGGTGGCTCGCTTCGAGCGCAGCCTCAAGCAAGCGCCCTGGTCGGCGCGGGGTGGCTTTACGGATCTGCTCGATGCCCTGGGCAGCGAGCTGGCGGGGAGAGCCCGCGACAGCGACGATCCTGCCGCGGCACGGCAGCTCGTGGTGGCCCTCGAAAAAGTGCAGGCCGCGCGAGCCGAAGCGCAGGGGAATGTGAATCCCCAGCTGCTGCTCGCCGGGCTAACCGAAGAGCTGGCGGAACTGCTGTGACGCTGAGTCACGTAGGGCCGACGGGCGACGCCAAGATGGTCGACGTGAGTGACAAGGAGGTCACTGCGAGGGCGGCGAGCGCGGAGGGAGCGGTTCGGATGTCGCGCTCGGCGTTCGAGCTGGTCGAATCGAACGGCGTCGCGAAGGGCGACGTGCTGAGCGTCGCTCGGGTGGCGGGCATTCAGGCGGCCAAGCGAACGGCGGAGCTGATTCCGCTGTGCCATCCCCTGGCGCTCGACCAGATCGAGCTCACGGCGAGCCTCGACCGGGAGCTCCCGGGGGTGCGGATTGTTGCAACTGTGCGAACGACAGCTCGAACGGGCGTCGAAATGGAGGCACTCACTGCGGTCGCGGTGGCCTGTCTCACGGTGTACGACATGGTGAAATCGGCCGATCGCGGCATGAGCATCGAGGCGATCCGGCTCTTACACAAAACCGGCGGCAGGAGCGGAGAGTACCGCGCTGAAGGCCCCGGATGATTGGAGGAGTGATGGGAGATCCCTGGAGCGAACTGGCCCGGCAGCGGCAGCGCCGGCATCCCTGGCGCGCGGCGCTGACCACGGTGGGGGCGATTGCGGCCGGCGCGGTGCTGGTCGGGGCGCTCACCGCGGCGTTGACCGGCTTGAGCGCTGCAAACCAGAGCGGCAGCGTGACCCCGGCGGCGGTGCAGCTCGAGATCAAGGCGCTGCGCGACGAGCTCGACGACACCCGCGGCCGCCTCGCGCTTTCGGAGGTGCGCCTGGAGCATCTGCATGCGGTGGCGAAATATTCGGCGCTGTACGGCGTACCGGCCGACCTCGCGGGCGCCATTTACGACATCGCGCTGGCCGAGGGGATTCATCCGTCGCTGGGCTTTCAGCTGGTCAAGGTGGAGAGCCGCTTCCGCCCGGACGCACGGAGCGTGCGCGACGCGATCGGCTACACCCAGCTCAGGCTCAAGACCGCGCGGATATACGACTCCACGGTCAGCGAGCGCGATCTGCTGGATCGCGACGTCAATCTGCGGCTCGGCTTCCGGTTCATGAAGGATTTGCTGGGCCGCTTCGGGCAGGACTTGAGTCTCGCGCTGCTGGCCTATAACCGCGGGCCAACCCGCGTAGCGGACATGGTGACCCGGGGAGAAAACCCGGCGAACGGCTACTCGGAAGCGGTTTTGAAGGGAGTAAAGGGAATCAAGAAGGGATCGTGAGACGCTGGCCGGCCAGGAGGGACCGCCCGGCGGGAAGGTTGTTCGCGGTCCGCAGCGCCTGAAGACTGACTCTATAGCGGCGGGCGAGACTCGACAGGGTCTCGCCCGCTTTCACGACGTGCACGCGCGTGCCGGCAGTGGGCGCGCGGCTGCTCCGGCCCGCCGAGCCACCCGGCGCCACGCGGATCCGCTGGCCGACCCGCAGCACCGCCTTGGGGCCGAGCTGGTTCCAGGCCCGCAGCTTGGCGAGGCTCACATGATAGCGCGCGGCGAGCAGCCCGAGCGTTTCGCCGCGCCGCACCCGATGAGTCGGTCCGCCGCCGCCATCGGCCACGATCCGCCGATCTTCAGCCACCCATCCGGCGAGGCGCGCCTGTCCGGGGATCCGCACGACGTCGCCGGTCACTGGAGCGCGGGTGCGATACTCCGGATTGAAGGAGCGCACGGCCGCGAGCGGCAGGCCATAGCGCCGAGCGATGCGCGCGAGGGTTTCGCCCCGGCGCACGTGATGGGCAAACCCGGTGAGTCGCTCGGCCGGCGGCAGCGCGTCCACCGCGAGCTGGGTGCTGGTGCCGGTGCCGGTGGGCACGCGGACCACGGCAAGCCGCTTCGGTGGAGTGACCGCGCGGATGTACTCGGGATTCGCGGCCCACAAATCGGCGAGGGAGACGCCGGCGAGCCGGGCGACGACATCGAGTCCGGTGGCATCCTGAATCAGCACGGAGTCGCTGGCGTGCGGAGCCGTCCGGGACACGGCCGGAAAGCCATAACGCTCGGGCTGTTTGGCGATCAGCGCGGCGGCGATCAGCTTGGGAACGTAATCCTTGGTTTCGCGCTTGAGGTAACGGGTATCCGCGAGCTGAAAGAAGGCCGCATCGCGAGCCTGCACCGCGCTTTCGGGACCGATGTCGTCGTCGGTCGAATCATCAGCGGCCGGGTCCCCGTCTCCAAGGTCAAGGCGGGCTAACCCGCGCTGTATTCTACCGGGCCCGCCGTTATAGGCCGCCGCGGCCAGATAGGGAGAGCCAAAACGGGTGGTCAGATCGGCGAGGTAGCGGATGGCCGCCGCAGTCGCCTTCACGATGTCGCGCCGCTCATCGACCCAGCTATCGATCTTCAGGCCGTACAGCTTGCCGGTCCCCCGCATGAACTGCCACATCCCGACCGCGCGGGAACGACTCACCGCGGTCGCGGAATACCCCGATTCGATGAGCGGAAGGTAGGCGAGATCGCCGGGGAGTCCCTGCGCGATCAGCTGGGCCCGGATAATCGGCTCATACTGCGGCATACGCTGGAGCCAGATCGCCATCCGCTCCCGCACCGGACCGCTGAACAAGTCGAGGTAATACTTGACCCGGCCGTGATCGAGCCAGTTGACCACGTCGATGTCGAACATGCCGCGGAGCGTTGTGGCATCCACCACGGGAGGTCCTGCGGCCGGTTCAGCTCCTTCGGGGGGCTTGGCGGTCGCCAGCCGCTCGAGCATGGCGGCATCGAGTGCCGAATCGCGGGCCTGCTTGGCGAGGGCGATGGAGTCGGCGGGCGCCACCGCGGCCGCCGGGGCGGGTACGGCTGACACGATAACGGGCTTCGTGGTGTCCCGGGCGGGCGCCGGGACCGGAGCCGGGCCCGGCAGCGGGGCGACTTCCGGCGCAGGCGAGGATTGCCGCGGCGGCGCGCAAGATGCCAGGAGGAAGGCCGAAAACAAAGCGAGCCGCAGCCGCATGAATATCCGGACGAGGAAGTCGGATTGGTAAGCTAGGCCGGGGCTCAGGATCGAACAACCCGGGACTGATAGTTATTCTGATGCAGGAAGCACGCCTTGGGTTGCCCCCTCACGAGGGGAGGGCGGAACGAGCCGGCCGAGCAAGCGGTTCGTGGCATTGAGCACAGCGAGAGCGGCTCCGCGCGGTGGGTCCGATTCCCTGAGACAGATGCCGACCACTCGCGGCCCCGCGCCCCGCGCGGAGGTGGCGAGCGAGACGATGACCACCGTGGCATCGAAGGCGTGGAGCGTCTTGACCCCGACGAGCTCGAAGGCCGGCTCCCGGATGGCCTGGGTCAATGCCTGGAGACAGGCCTGCGCCGCACAGCGCAACTCTCCCGCCTGGGAGGTGAGGCCACGCGCTTCGCCCCGGAAGCGGGCCCCGTCGGGCCAGGCCAGCGTGACCCGGGCCCGGCACTCGCTGGAGGGGAGCCGCTCCAGCCGGAAGCGTACGAAACGCAACCGATCCTTCATCGCGCACTATCTTTCGGGCCCATGCTTCCCCTTGCGCTGCTGCTGCTGACCGCTGCTCCCGCGGATACGAATGCCTCGCTCGTCGCCGCGATCCGGGAGCGGATCGCCCGAGATAGCGGGGCAGTTGTGGCCGTCGTGCTGCGCGATCCCGGCTCCGGCCTGCGGATCGAGCTGAATCCCGACCAGCGCTTTCATGCTGCGAGCACGATGAAAATTGCAGTTCTGATCGAGCTCGGCCGCCGGATCGATGCCGGCGAGCTTTCCTGGGACGACTCCCTGCAAATTCGTAACCAATTCGCTTCGATCGTGGATGGCTCGCCCTATACGCTCGATCCGGCCTCCGACGGCGACTCGACGGTCTACGCGGCCATGGGGACACGCTGGACTCTGCGGCGGCTCGCGACGCGCATGATCGTCCGCTCCAGCAACCTGGCCACCAATCTGCTGGTCGAGCGGCTCGGCGCCCCGAGGATCAGCGCGACGATCCGCCGGCTCGGGGTGGACTCCATGGTGGTGCTCCGGGGAGTCGAGGACGGCAAGGCCTACGAGAAGGGCCTCAACAACACCACGACCGCGCGCGACCTCGCCAGCTTGCTGGTCGCCCTGGCCGAGGGCCGGGCTGCGAAGCCGATGACCTGCGCGGAGCTGCTGCGGATTCTCGAGGCCCAGGAGTTCAACGACGGGATCCCCGCCGGACTGCCGACCGGCACCCGCGTCGCGCACAAAACGGGCGAGATCACCGCCACGTGGCACGATGCGGCGCTGGTCTATCCTTCGGTCGGGGGGCCCTACGCGCTGGTGGTCCTCACCCGCGGCATCCGCGAACGGGAACGGGGCGTCGCGCTGCAGGCGGACCTGGCGAGGATCGCACACGCCGCCGTGCTGGCGGCGCGGCGGTAGACGCTACTTCCGCGCGTATTCCTTGAACCGCTCCATCAAGTCCAGCGTGATCGGCCCCGCCTTGCCGGCCCCGATGGCGCGCCCGTCGTAGCAGCGGATGGGAGCGATCTCGCTCGCCGTGCCGGTGAGAAAGGCCTCGTCGGCGGTGTAGACATCGAAGCGGTTCAGCATCTCTTCCTTGACCTGGTGCCCGGCCTCCACGGCGAGCTGCAGGACCACGGCGCGGGTTATTCCCGCGAGAATCCCGGCGTAGAGCGGCGGGGTGCGCAGCTCGGTGCCCTTCACTACGAAGATGTTCTGTCCGGTTCCCTCGGCGACGTGGCCCGCGGCGTCGAGCATCAGCGCTTCGTCGGCCCCGGCGACGTTGGCCTCCAGCTTGGCCATGCAGTGCGAGAGGTAATTGAGGGACTTGACCCGCGGGGAGAGCGCCTCCCGGTGCGGGATCGGCGTGCCGGCGGTGATGACCGCGAGCCCCTGCTCGTAGCGCTCGGGGGGCCAGATCCGGATCGCGTCCACGATCACGATCATCGTGGGGGTGGGACAGTTGCGGGGATCGACCCCAAGATCGCCCATCCCCCGGGTGATGATCGGGCGGATGTAAGCCTCCTGGAGGCCGGAGCGGCGCACGGCTTCCTCGATGACCGCGGCGAACTCCGCCTTGGGGCGGGGGACCTTGAGGAGCACCGCGTGGGCACAATCGTACAGCCGATCGAGGTGCTCGCGCAGCTTGAAGATCTTCCCCGCGTAGACCCGGACGCCTTCGAAGACGCCGTCGCCATAGAGCACTCCGTGATCGAAAACGGAGATCTTGCCGCTGTCCTTGCTATGCCATTCGCCATCGATCCAGATAGTGGCCGTATGGACCGGAGTCGGGGAACGGGAAATCGCGGCGGCGTTGGCCATGCAAACTCCGGAAGGGGTGAGGGGGTCCGGCTATCGCGGGGTCGGCGGAAAACCTAACTTGGGAGTTGGCTATCGGCTATTGGCTATT
>DASYPD010000461.1:0-5101 GCA_036007005.1 Gemmatimonadales bacterium | reverse complement strand
CACTTCGAGTGGCGTAAGTCTAGCGGGGTCAACGGCGAACAGTCAACCAACGACCCCGGCGTCCCCGCGGCGGTTGGCGCCGGCCCCGGCGGGCGCTATTAATGGGCATGCGATGCCTCCTCCGCATCCTCACTCTGCTCGTTTCGAGCGCCGCCGTTGCGCTGCCCGTGTTCGCTCAGTCGCCCCCCGCGCCCCCGGGCGACACCGTGCCGCCGTTCCCGGCTCCCGGCCGCCTCATCGACATCGGCGGCTGGCGGCTCCACCTCAACTGCACGGGCACGTTCGACGCGGGCCGGCCGACAGTCATCCTCGAGGCAGGGATCGGGGACTTCTCCGCCGAGTGGAGCCTGGTGCAGCCGAAAGTCGCGGCCTTCGCACGGGTGTGCTCCTACGACCGCGCCGATGACGGCTGGAGCGACTTCGGGCCGTCACCGAGGACGCTGCATCAGATCGTCTACGAGCTGCACACCCTGCTGGTGAATGCAGGCGAGCGCGCGCCGTTCGTGCTCGTCGGCCATTCGTTTGGGGGTTGGGTCGTGCGGCTCTATCAATCGAGCTATCCCGCCGAGGTCGCCGGCATGGTACTGGTCGAAGCCGGCGCCGACGATCCCTGGCGCATGCTGGGCGACGGGAAGCTCCGGCGCGCGTCCGAGCTCGCGACCGGCCGGCCCATTCCCCCGGTCAAAACGGCTAACCCGGTCCATGAGAGCGAGATCCCCCCCGGGGTCGTCAGCCAGCTCAGGGCCGCCGCGGAACAATACGCTCCCCGCGCCAACGAGCCTCCGCGCGACAAGCTGCCGCCCGACGCGCAGCGGATGCGAAGCTGGGCGTACGGGCAGCTCAAACATTGGGCGCAGGGCTACAACCCCTTCGAGGCGGACGAGCTGGCGGGGTTGCGGGCCGCACGCCTGCAGCGCGAGTTCTCGCTCGGCGAGCTGCCCCTCCTGGTGCTGACCCGCGGGATTCCCGAGTCCGAAGGACCCGACGCTGCGGCCCGCGAAGCCGAGCACCGGCAGGACCACGCGACGATCGCGGCGATGTCCCGCCGGGGGAAGCTGGTGATCGCCGAGCACAGCGGCCATCACGTCCAGCTCGAGGAGCCGGAGCTCGTGGTCGCCGCTATTCGCGATGTGCTCGCCGCCACCGTCCCACGATGAGATTCCTGGTCGGGCTGGCCGGCGTCGCGCTGCTGCTCATCGTCCTGCGCGACGCGTTCGAGACCATCATCCTGCCTCGGCGGGTTAGGCGGCGCTTCCGGCTGACCGCGCTCTACTACCGGTCCTCCTGGCGGCTCTGGCGCGCGGTGGCGACCCGTTTCTCGGGCGGGCTGCGGGACAGTTCGCTCGGCTGGTTCGGCCCGCTGTCGCTGCTGGTCCTGCTGGCGCTCTGGGCGCTCGCGATCGTCATCGCCTTCGGCGCGCTCCACTGGGCGGTGGGCTCGGCCCTCAGCGTCACCGGGCACGCGCCGGGCTTCCTCGACGATCTCTATCTCAGCGGCACCACCTTCTTCACGCTGGGCCTCGGCGACGGGGTGCCCCGCGTGGCGCGGGCCAAATTTCTCACGGTGATGGAGGCGGGGCTCGGCTTCGCCTTTCTCGCGATCATCATCGGGTACCTGCCGGTGATCTACCAGGCCTTCTCCCGGCGAGAGGTTGCCATCTCCATGCTCGACGCGCGCGCGGGCTCGCCCCCGGCCGCCACCGAGCTGCTCTGGCGGCAGCGGGGGGATGCCGAGCATGGCCAGCTGACGCAGCTCCTGGCCGAGTGGGAGCGCTGGGCCGCGGAGGTGCTGGAAAGTCATCTCTCGTATCCGGTGCTGGCGTACTTTCGCTCGCAGCACGGCAATCAGTCGTGGCTCGCGGCACTCACCACGGTGCTCGATACCAGCGCGCTCGTCATGGCCGGATTCGATGGCTGGAGCGTGCAGCAAGCGAGTCTCACGTTCGCGATGGCGCGCCACGCGGTAGTGGATCTGGCCCAAGTGTTCAGCGCGCCGGAACCCAAGGGCATGCGAGACCGGCTGCCGGATGCCGCGTTCGCCCGCCTGCTGGAGCAGCTGGAGCGCGCGGAGATCCGCTTCAGCGAGCCGGATGCCCGCGCACGGCTGGCCAAGCTGCGCGCGATGTACGAGCCCTACGTCACCGCGCTGTCGCAGCATCTCGTCCTGCCGCTGCCGGCGTGGACGCACGCCTCCGCTCATCCCGATAACTGGCAGGCGGCACCCTGGAAGCCGCGTGCCCCCGAGCACTTTTAGCAAGATGAACCGGACTGCCCTCGGCGTTCGCGTGAAATCCGGATGGGCGGCCACCGTTCTACTCGGCAGCTCGGGAGACGTCCCCCTCCTGCTCGACTCCTGCCGGCTCGAGCTCTCCGACCCCGGGACCCCCGCGTCGCTGCAGCCGTATCACGCGGGCACCGGTACGGCGCAGACCGATCAGCGAGTAATCGCCCGCCTCGTTGCTCTGGTGGAGCGCTGCGCCGAGCGGAATCTTGCGGCACTGCTCACCCGCTACAGGGGAATCAACCAGCTACCGACGATGGCGGCAGTGGTGGGGACGAGCGCCACCGACCCGGCCAAGATCACTAACCCGCACATCCGGATCCATGCCCTGGAGGGCCAATTGTTCCGGAGGGTCGCGCGCGAGGCGCTGACGGAACACGGCGTGCGCTGCACCAGCATGCTCGAGCAGGAGCTGGCCAGCGAGGCACAGCGCTGCCTGGGACGGCCGAACAGCGTGCTTCAGCAGGAACTCAAGGCGCTGGGGGGACGGGCCCAGGGCCCCTGGCGCTCGGAGCAGAAGGCCGCGGCGCTCGCCGCGTGGATTCTTCTGGCGAGGGTTGACTAGCGCTCCCCTACTGACCTGCTCTGGAGGACTCATGCTGAATTCCTTGCTGATCGTGACGCTCGCTCTGCTGAGCGGGGTGGCGCATGACAACGGCCTCGCGCGCACCCCACCGATGGGCTGGAACAGCTGGAACCACTTCGGCTGCGATGTGAGTTCGGCGCTGATCCAGCAGACCGCCGACGCCATGGTCGCGACGGGAATGCGTGACGCCGGATACCAGTACGTGGTGATCGATGACTGCTGGCAGGTGGCGCGGGACAGAACCGGGAAGTTGCTGGCCGACTCCGTCCGGTTTCCCGGCGGGATGAAGCCGCTCGCCGACTACGTGCACTCGAAAGGACTCAAGTTCGGGCTCTACACCGACGCCGGGCGGCAAACCTGTCAGGGCCGCCCCGGCACTTACCGCCACGAGGAGCAGGACGCGCGGACCTTCGCCGAGTGGGGCGTGGATTACGTGAAGGAAGACTGGTGCTACGCCGATTCGCTCGATGCTCCCACTCAGTACGCCAAGTTCCGGGACGCATTAGCCGCCGCGGGCCGTCCGATCGTGTTCAGCATCTGCGAGTGGGGCTCGCATACACCATGGGAATGGGGACCGCGCACCGGGAATCTCTGGCGCACCACCGGGGATATCGAGGACAACTGGAACAGCATGCTGTCGATCGTCGACCTCTCGGGCCAGCATGCCTCGGCGGCGCACCCCGGCGCCTGGAACGATCCCGACATGCTCGAGATCGGCAACGGCGGGATGACCGACGACGAGTACCGCGCTCACTTCAGCCTCTGGGCGATGATGGCGGCACCCCTCATGGCCGGGAACGACCTGCGCAACATGTCGGCGACGACGCGAGCGATTCTCAGCAACCCGGAAGTGATCGCGGTGGACCAGGATTCGCTCGGCATACAGGGTACGCTTGTGTCCGAGCGGACCCCGGAGCTGCAAGTGTGGATGAAGCCGCTCGCCGGAGATGCGCGCGCCGTCGTGCTGCTCAACCGCTCGAGCCTGCAAACCGTGATCTCGACCGGATGGTGGCGCCTTCGGCTCACGGGACCCGCCAAGGTGAGGGACCTCTGGGCCCACGCCGAGCTGGGGAGCTTCCGCGACAGATTCTCCGCTACGGTGCCCGCTCACGGCGTGGTGATGGTGCGGATCACGCCGGAGAAATAATTCGAGAGGTCGGGAAGAAGGGAGGTGACGGGGATCACACTGCTAACATCCGGCAGCGAATCGGGTCCTCTGAGTGAGGCGAGCAGTTCAGCAAACCCCATTCAGGGAGTGACGCGAATGTCGACGATGCGGAAGTTCTCGATGGTGAGCGCGCTGCTGGCGGTGATCGCCGTTGCGCCGCTTGCCGCACAGAACCGGCCCTGGCCTCGCCGGGGAGAACGGCTGGAGCGGGTGGGAGAGCGGTTGGAGCGCCGGGGCAAGCGCCTAGAGTATCGGGGCGAGCGGCTCGAGCGCCGGGGCCACGAGCGCGCCGGCGAGGCGCTCGAGCGCCGAGCGGCACGGATCGAGCGCAAGGGCGCACGGCTCGAACGGCGTGGGGAAAGGATCGAGCGGCGGCGCGGGCGATAAGGAGAAAGACCGAAAAGACGGAAGGGTGGAAAGGCAGCCCTGCAGCGCCCGGATCACACGGTTCGGGCGTTCGCATTCCCGCAGATCGACGCCCTCCATGGCAGGGGCTATTTTCAATGCTCCGCCGACCGATCGGCTGGCGGTCACCCAGGAGAGCTTCCGTGTCCCAGACCATGACAAAGGTCAGCGTCCTGACCCTTGCGCTGTTCAGCAACCTTGCGGCGGCGCTGCCGGCGCAGACCCCAGCGGCCAAGAAGGTCCTGACCATCGATGATTACACGCGCTGGCGCAGCATCGAGAACAGCAGGATCTCCGGCGACGGCAACTGGGTGGCCTATGGGCTACGCCACCCCAATGCACTCGACCCCGAGCCGGTCCTGCATGTCCTCAGGCTCGACGCGAAGCGTGACGTGGAGATCCCGCTCGGCGTACAGCCGGCGTTCGCCGACGATTCCCGCTGGGTGGCATACTTCGTGGAGCTGCCCTACGCCGAAGCCAAGAAGCTCAAGGATGCCAACAAGCCGGTCACCCGCAAAGCGCAACTGCTGAACCTGCAATCGGGGAGCAAGGAAACCTGGGAAGACATTCAGTCCTTCTCGTTTGCGCCGGGCTCCGGACATCTGTTGCTCCGGCGCCGACAGCCAGACCCCAAGGCCAAGTTCAAAGGAGTCGATGCGGT